>CALQBT020000175.1 GCA_943328885.2 Bordetella parapertussis
CAGCCCCGACCTCGCCGACTGCCCGCCGACCAAGATCGTGCGCGGCCGCGGTGCGATACGCATTGGTGACGCCGGTCCGATGGGCCGCTTGCTGGTGCGCGGCGAGCGCGGCCACGACATCGTGCCGCAGCTCTATCCTGTGGCGGGCGAGGTCGTGGTCGACAAGCCGGGCAAGGGCGCTTTCTGCGCCACCGACCTCGACCTGATCCTGAACAACCGCGGCATCAAGTCGCTGTTCGTCTGCGGTGTGACGACCGAGGTCTGCGTCACCACCACGGTGCGTGAGGCCAACGACCGGGGTTACGAGTGCGTGGTGCTGGCCGATTGCGTGGGCTCGTATTTCCCCGAGTTCCAGCGCGTGGCGCTCGAGATGATCAAGGCGCAGGGCGGCTTGTTCGGCTGGGTGTCTGACTCACAGCGCGCGCTGGCCGCGCTGGCCTAGCCGGGTCGAACGGACGCCTTCAG
This sequence comes from Bordetella parapertussis, assembly GCA_943328885.2. Lineage (GTDB taxonomy): Bacteria > Pseudomonadota > Gammaproteobacteria > Burkholderiales > Burkholderiaceae_C > Pseudaquabacterium > Pseudaquabacterium parapertussis_A. Next base: position 466 of record CALQBT020000175.1, read on the forward strand.
GCGCCCGTCCTGGCAGCCACTCAGCTGTCGTGGGCCGCTGTCTGGTTTCGGCCCAGCAGCAAGCAGGTGGCGCCAAACATCAGGTAGCCGAGTGCGACCAGCGGCGAGACTGCCCAGCCCAGGTGCGCGCCGTGGATCAGTCCGACATAGGACAGCACCGCGGCGGCGCAGGCCCAGCCCGCGGCGTGGCGCATCTTGTTGTCGATGACATAGACCGCCATCGCGCCGAGCACCATGCCGGCCAGCACCGAGCCGCCGCCCACCGACTCCAGCCCTCGGTAGAGCACGCCGAAGCCACCGAGCTTGTCCAGACCCACGGCAGCCGCAGAGGTGCCCGCCGCGCCCAGTGCGCCGTCGACTTGGGTCTTGGCCCATTCGGCCATGTTCGGAATCAGCGCCAGGATGATCGCCGGGGCGTGCCTGGTCGGTGAAGCTTGGAAGGCTTGCGCGCCGATGACCAGACCGATGTAGAGCAGGATCGGCAGGATCGCGGCGAGCGGGATCAGCGCCAGCAGCAGTGCCGTCAGCCCGAAAAAGCACACCAGCGCGATCGCGACACCGGTGGCGAGCGAATAGCCGATGCGCCCGCCGACCGCTTTCCAGCCCGGGTGGCCGATGTAGACCGCCGGTGGAAACGGGCTGCCGAGCATCGAGCCGATCACCGCGCCCAGACCGTCGGCCAGCAAGATCTTGCGCAGGTTGTAGTTGTCACCGGCAGCCGATGCGCTCTCGACGTTGTTCATCGCCTCGGTGAAGTTGTAAATGCCCAGCGGTATCGCGGTGGCTAGCAGCGGCGACACCTTGGCCAGGCCGGTCCAGACATCGGCCGAGAACATTGGCAGGTGCAGGCCGAACTGGCCCAGCGACTTGCTCACGGCGGCGGGTTGCATGTAATCGCTGTAGCCGGCGAAAGAAGCGATCCAGCCAATGGCCGAGCCGACGATCACCGCCAGCAAGCCACCAGGCAGGCCGCCGGGCAGACGCACGTTGGCGGTCCAGGCGATCAGCACGATCGCAAAGCAGGCCAGCCCGATCCACGGCGTCTCCCACATCTGGAAGGCCGGGCGCATCGAGATGAAGGTGATCGAGATGCCGGCCAGCGTGCCGAGCATCGCCGCGCGCGGCGTCAGCGCGCGAATCGCCGGACCGACGAAGGCGCCGAGCAGCACGATCACGCCGATGATGAAGCACCAGGCCAGACCGGCGTACCAGGCCATCATCGGGTTCTTGGTCTCCAGATACACCGGCAACATCACCAGGAAGACGACGATGAACATATGCGGCACGCTAGGCCCGTAGGGCATCGCGGTGACATCGCTGCGGCCCTCGGCCTTGCCGAGCTGCCAGGCGAGGTAGGCGTAGAAAAGATTGCCCAGCGGCAGCGCGATGCCCAGCGCGGGCAGGATGCGGCCGAACACCGTGTCGGCGGGCAACTGCACCACGCCCAGACACAGGCCGGTCAGCACGATCACATTGAGCAGTACGTTGGTGAACAAGCCGAAGAAGCCGTTCCAGTCACCTGGAACCCAAATTCGACCCGCACCTGCAGGGGTGCCATCAGTCATGATGTCTCCTTGTCACTACATGAGCCCCGTGCCGATGCCAGCCTCGGTCCCATCATCCTGGCAGGCCACCCCGGGGCTTGGAAGCGGTGCGGCCAGGACAGGCCTGTTCATGGCGCTTGCTGCGCGTTGCCGAGTTCGCGGTCGAACTGACTTGATCTAAATCATTCTCCACATCCCGCGCCTGCCGCATATACTGGTTTACACGGTTTAAATTAAATCTATTTTTTGCCGGTCGATGTCAAGCTGCGCGCGTGCTCAGGCCTCGATCCAGGTGCCGGTCTCGCCGCGCAAGCTGCCTCGGATGCTCTCGGTGTTCGTGATCAGGCCTTTGCCGCCAGGGCGGTGCTTGACGAACTTGAGCAGTGATTCGATTTTCGGGCCCATGCTGCCGGCGCCGAAATGCCCGGCTGCAGCATAGGTTTCGGCCTGCGCGACGCTCAGCCGGTCGAGCCATTGCTGGTCGGCTTGGCCGAAGCGTATCGCCACACGCGGCACGCTGGTCAGGATCATCAGCAGGTCGGCTTGCATCTCGATCGCCAGCAAGGCCGAGGCGCGGTCTTTGTCGATCACTGCGTCCAGCCCGCGCAGTTCGCCGCTGGCCAAGGCTTCGACGGCGATGCCGCCGCCGCCGCAGGCGATCACGACCACGCCTTCTCGTGCCAGCCGCTCGATGATCGCCGCCTCGATGATGCGCACCGGTTGCGGCGAGACGATGCTGCGGCGCCAGCCGCGGTCGCCGTCGGCCATCACGGTCCAGCCAAGCTCGGCAGCGATGCGCCGGGCCAGCGTCTCGCTCATGAACGAACCTATCGGCTTGTCCGGCTTGTCGAACGCCGGGTCGCTGCGCTCGACCAGGGCTTGCGTGACGAGCGTGACCACCGGTAGCTCGAGGTGGCGGTGGCGCAGCGCATTGCCCAGCGCATTCTGGAACATAAAGCCGATCGCGCCTTGGGTGTCGCCCACCGCATATTGCACCGGGACGGTGGGCACCTGGCCGTCGGCGATCTCGGAGCGGCGCAGGATGAATCCGACCTGGGGGCCGTTGCCATGCGTCAGCACGACGTTCCAACCCTCGTCGACCATCGTCGCGACATGCGCTGCGGTCGCGCACACCGCGTCGTACTGGTCGGCCAGCGCCATGTGCTGGTCGTCGCTGATCAGCGCGTTGCCGCCGACAGCGACCACGGCCAGGGGTTTGGTCACAGGCACCTTGCGAGCGCATTCACCGCGGCGGTGAAGCAGGCCAAAGGTGCGGTGGTGACCCCTGCGCCGATCTGGCCGACACCGGCCTCGCGGTGCGCGATGCCGCTGTTGATCACCGGCAGCACGCCGCAGTCCACGACCTTGCGGGCGTCGATGCCGCAGGCGCTGGCGGCGAAGTCCAGCGCCGGCAAGGTGAACGAAGGGTTGGCGCCTAGCGTGATCGCGCGCATGCGCAAGCTGTGCCCGATCGCGTCGTTCGGCGTGCCGCCGACGAACTTGACGATCGCCGGCGCTGCGGCCATCGCGAAACCGCCGACACCGGCGGTCTCGGTGATCGCCGAATCGCCCAGGTCGGCGGCGGCGTCGGCGATCGAGTAGCCGGGAAAATACAGGCCATCGACCGGGTTGGCCGGCGCTTCGAACCAGGTGTCGCCGGTGCCCGACAGCCGGATGCCGAAGTTCACGCCGTTGCGCGCCATCGCCGTCACCATCGAGCTGCCGGCCACGCCGGCCGCAGCGTCGCACATCGACTTGCAGGCGGCCATCGACAGGTTCAGGAAGAAATGGTCGTTGCTGGCGATGTAGCCCAGCGTGGCCACCGCGGCCGCGCGCGACACATCGGCCTCGAACAGCGCAGGCGCCAGGCGCTTGAACAACAGCGCGGTCGACGCGGCGTTGCGGTTGTGGACTTCGTCCCCCATGTTCAGTGCTTGCGCCATCAGCGGCTTGAGCTCGATCGGGCCGGTGTGCACCAGCGCGGCGCGCAGCGTCGGCGCGACGAGCTCGGCGATCATGCGCAGCCGCGCAATGACCGGCGGGGCGTTGGCACCGAAACGCAGCACCTTGCCCAGCCCCTCGTTGAAGTTGCTGTAGGCCCGGTTGCCGCCGGTGAGGTTGTCGATCACGAACAGCGGCATCGATGGGCTGATGATCCCGGCCATCGGCCCGACCGCGCCTTGGTGGTGGCAGGGCTCGAGCGCGACCGCGCCGCTGTTGACCAGGCGCATCGCGGCTTCGACCGAATCGGCCCAGCCCTCCAGCAGCACGGCCCCGAGCACCGCGCCTCGCATCGGCCCGCACATCGCCGGCCAGGCGATCGGCGGCCCCGCATGCACGATCAGACGCCGACCTTGCGCCATGCCGGGCAGCACATCGCGTGCGGTTGCGATGCCACTGAGCACCGGCTGGGCCTGGAGGAAACGCGACATCGCCACGGCATTGGCAGCCTCGACCACGGGGTGGTGCAGCGTGCGCGCCAATGCCCAGCCGGCCTCGCGATCGCCTTGCGCAGGAGGCGACCAGTCCAGCGCGACGCATTCGCCGCCGGCCGCGACGATGTTGTCGGCAAAGCTGCGCAGGCCGACGCTGATCACCGCCAGCGTGGGCTTGAACAGCGACAGCGAAGACGGCGAAGACGGCGAAGAGGCCATGGTTTTCCTAGATGCGACGCTGGGGCAATGGACGGTCGAGCCGCGCAGCGAGCCGCGCGGCCAGTTCGGCGGCCTCGACGTTGCTGCCGACGATCAGCGCGCCGGCGGCTTGCAGCGCACGCACCTGGCCGGCCTTGCCCTGCGGGTCGCCGTCGGTACCGCAGACATGGCCGATCAGCGCCAGGCTGCGGCCTTGCTCGAGCGCCTGGCGCTGTGCGTCGGCCAAAGCCAGCGCCAGTCCGGCTGCAGGATCGTCGTGCGAACCGAATCCGAGCACGAGGTCGAACACGATCGCGGCGACATTCGCATCAGCACCCAAGGCACGGACCGCTGCGTCGCGTTGGCTCGGGTCGATCATCGGGTGCGGTCGGCCGCGAGTGTGGTCGTCAGCACCCATGTCGATGAAGCGATGGCCCTGGCGGTCGGCGGCCGAGGCCCCGCTGACTGGGGCATTCGAGCTGCAGCCCAGACCGTGGGCGATGAAAGTCAGCTGCGCTTCGTAGCAGAACGTGCCACCGGTGAACAGGCCGCGCACCTCGCGCTGGCTCGGTGCCATCGCGGCGCACCACTGCTCGAGGTGGGCGACCTCAGCATCGCCGATGTCTGCGGTTGGCAGCGGTACCCCGCGCGCCTGCGCCAGCGCCAGGTCGGCGGCATGGCACAACGAGCTCGCCGCGTGCAGGCCTGGGGGCAATGATTCGGCCGTCGAACCCAGAAAATGCAGCACCACCGGCTTGCCGGCGGCAGCGGCGGCGGCCTCGATGCGCCGCGCGATGGCGGGCGCAGGCGGTTTGGACACCAGCACGATCACGCGGGTTTGGCTGTCTGCGGCGAGCGCGGCCAGACCCTGCAGCATCGTGATGCCGCCGATGGCCTCGCTCAGGTCGCGTCCACCGGTGCCCAGCGCCTGCGAGATGCCGCCGCCCTGGTTGTGGATGCGGCAGCTGACCTCCTGCAAGCCGGTGCCCGAAGCGGCGACGACGCCGATGTCGCCGCGGCGCACGACATTCGCGAATCCCAGCGGCACGCCGTTGACGATCGCGGTGCCGCAGTCAGGCCCCATCACCAGCAGGTCTCTGGCGCGGGCGAATGTCTTGATCTCGAGCTCTTCAGCGACCGAGACGTTGTCGGAGAACAGCATCACATGCAGGCCGAGCGCCAGCGCCTTCATCGCCTCGGCGCCGGCGTAGTCGCCCGGCACCGAGATCAGCGCGAGGTCAGCGCTGCCGGCGCGCTCGATGCCCAGCGCCAGGCTGGTCAGCGGCATCTCGAACGCCGTTGCGCCGCCAGCGTCGTTGCGCTTTCCCACGGACAGCAGTTCCTCGCTGGCCGCGGCAATCGCCTCGTCGCAGGCCGCCGCCTCGCCGCGCACGACGACCAGCAGGTCTGAGACCGCAGCCGTCGTGGTGATTGCCAGATCGGCGTGCACCAGCTGCGCCAGGTTCGCCGGCGTGGCCATCAGGCACGATGCCTGGTCTATGCCGTCGCGTGCGCGCAGCATCGCGCCGAGCTGCATCAGCTTGACCGAATCCTGGTACAGGTTCTGGAACTGTTTGAAGCGCGTCGTGGTCTGGCTCATGCGGTCGCCTTTGCCGAAGCCGTCGGCA
>CALQBT020000176.1 GCA_943328885.2 Bordetella parapertussis
AGCAGCGAGGCTGGGGCCAAGCTGCAGGAGCAGCATCGCCAGAAAGCGCAGGACTTGGACCAACGCATCGCCGCTGCGGGCTTTGCCGACCTGGCCGCCTACCGTGCCGCAAGCCTAGCTGAGGCCGCGATCACAACGCTTGCCAGCGACATCCAGGCATTTGACCAATCGCTGGCCGCCAGCGTGCAACGCCAGACCCGAGCGCAAGTTGGCACTGTGGGCCGGTTTCGACCCGACTTGGCCGCGCTGTTGCTGGCCAACGAGGCGGCCAAAGCGGCCCAGATCGCTGCCAGCAACGCGGTGCGCGATGCGCTGGCCGCGCGCAACGAGACGGCCGGCTTCGACGCCTCGCTGCGCGAACTTGCCGAGCGCTTCAAGTCACTGGAGTCGCGCTACGGCCTGCTCAAGCAGGTTGCTGACCTGGCCAGCGGCGCCAACAGCCATCGCATGTCGTTTCAGCGCTATGTGCTCGCCACGCTGCTCGAGGAAGTGCTGGCTGCCACCACCTTGCGCCTTCGCGTGATGAGCCGCAGCCGCTATGAGGTGCGCCGCAAGGTCCAGACCGGCGACCAGCGCAGCGCTGCGGGGCTGGATCTCGAGATCCTCGACCACTACACCGGCATGGGCCGATCGGTCAGCACGCTGTCGGGTGGCGAATCGTTTCTGGCCTCACTGGCGCTGGCGCTGGGCCTGTCGGACGTGGTGCAGTCCTACTCCGGCGGCATCCGGCTCGATGCGATCTTCGTCGACGAGGGTTTCGGCACCCTCGACCCCGAATCCTTGGATTTTGCGATCAGCGCGCTCAAAGACCTGCAGCAGGCCGGACGCATGGTCGGGATCATCTCGCACGTGGCCGAACTCAAGGAGTGGATCGACGCCCGGCTTGAATTGAAGATGACCCCGAACGGCAGCGTGGCGGAGTTCACGCGCTGACGCATCCGTCGGGAAAGCATTTCTTGCCTATGGAGCTTGAGCTGAAGTTTCCTCCTGGCGAATTTAGAAATGCTTGATGGGTATTTGAGAGTTTCGGTTGATTCGCCAGATGATTGATAAATAAATTAATGGAGCGTATTGATGTCCGCAGAAGATATTGTCGGTAATTGGAGTGCGGTTGATTTAGGTATCGCCGCGCCGCTGGTATTCAACTTTACTGCTGGCGTGGACAAGTACGTTGTAAATCTTGGAAAGAAAATTCCGAATAACTATTTACCCGAGAAAAAAATACAGGCTGCTCTAAAAACTTTAGATAAGATGAAAGAGCAGCAAGAGAATCAATCTGCAGTTGAGAGTGTTGCCTGGACTTCAAACTCTCTTCCTGATGATATTCTAGGCCCGATCAATGAGGCTTTGGATGAACTTTCCAGGAACGAACCTGCAGACTTCCACCCCGGCTCTAATAGTGTCGTCAGAGACCTCGTGCATCCGTCGATGTATTGCTATGTTAAGGGCAAGTCAGTGGTCAGGGGTGTGCCGGGCAATCCATTGAGTGAGACTTCACAACCAGTCAAGACTGCAGGCGGTTTGGCGAAGAAATTTGATCCACCAGAATTGCAGTTTCGAAAAATATTTATCAAGGCAGGGTTGGTGCCGCCAGAGAGCCTATTTTTTGACAAGAAGAATTACAAATTTGAAAGCAACGGGGAGTGGTTCGACTACGTGGCTTGTGCCGATAGGGGGGACGGTCTACCCGCAGGGTATATTTTTGGACCAGGATTGAAAGAAGGCTATCTAAAATGGCTTGGCAAGACTGACGCAAGAATTGAACTGGCATTGGATTGGGATGGCCGTGATTTTTGGGGCAGAGACCATGAGCCATCAGATTATCAATGGCTTCCATCCGAGTTCTCGGTGACGCAAGGTGGTTTGGTAAAAATAGATTCTTATATCAATAATCTTGATGCAGTTAAGTATCCTGAGGTTTACAAACTACTGGCTAAATTATTCGAGAAAATTCTTCCAATGTTTGATGCTGTCTGCGGCAATCTTAAAAACAGTTTCTACGGCGATGATTCAAAACATTGTCCAATCTGGTATTGCGAACACAAGAAAGAGCCTGGCTGTGTTTTACGTGGTACTCGGCGGCGCTCGAAGGCTCTTGGTAACATCCCGAAATCCATTCCACTCCGCGGTCGATCGTTGCAGGTGATCACGAAAATCGTGGAATATCGCGTCAAGCAAGAGGCTGATTTTGACGGAGTTTGGCATGTTGAAGGCATGCCGCATGAGAACATCATTGCAACGGGACTGTGTATCATCAAACGGGATGAAAACTTTGCTGGCGCCGACATGGAATTCCGTCGTTTTTTGCTTCAGCAGGAGGGCAAAGATATGTCGATTCCGCAGGATACGTTTGTCCCTCTTGAGCGTCAGGGGAATGGGCATGTTCGGCCTTTAGGTAAGCTGGAAACGCCTGCGGGTCGGGTGATCGTCTTCCCGAACTCGCACATTCATCGCCTCAGCGACATGTATTCCACTGATGGTGCCGATGCCGTCAGGCGAATAATTGTGTTTTGGCTTGTAAATCCAGAAAGACCCATACTTTCGACAGCCAACGTCGATCAGCAGCAAGCCGTGATGCGTCATGATGAGGCGCTACACAACCGTCTTGCACTGATGCGTGAACGAAAATTTCACAAGGAAGATTACTCACGCCGGGAAATCAGCCTTTGCGAGCATTAAATATTTACCTGGATTGGCGCGAAATCCATAGAATGCCATTTGGTGGTTGGGCGGGTTGACGTGAGGATCAGCGCGCTCAAAGACCTGCAGCAGGCCGGACGCATGGTCGGGACCATCTCGCACGTGGCCGAACTCAAGGAGTGGATCGACGCCCGGCTTGAATTGAAGATGACCCCGAACGGCAGCGTGGCGGAGTTCACGCGCTGATGCGGCGTTCAGGATCTTCTACCTTGCGCCACTCTTCCCGGCCTTTGAAATACGCGACGGCTTGACACTCAGCGCCTGGATCCGATCGCGTAGCAAGTCGATCGGCATCGTCATGCCCATCTTCCTCATGCACAGCGCCAGCCTGCCTTCTCGCTCGAGCAGATGGGTGCGCGACTTGTCGAGATCGTTGATCACGCTCGGTCCATAGGCGCGCAGCGCCTTGTCGATGCCGATCGGGTCAAGCAGGCCGGTGGGCGCGAGCATCGCCAGATCGATGATGTCGCGACACATCACCGAGTCGTCGGCCCAGCGGTCGGAGTTGGCCATCAGTTTCGTCGCCACCTTGTCTTCCAGCGCCAGGGCCCAGATGCCGCAGATCTTGTCTTGCGGCGAAGGGTCGGCCAGCGCGACACGGCCCTCGAAGACGATCTCGAACTTGACCGGGGTTCCATCGACCTTCAGCGGGCATCGAACGCCGTATTGGTCGATCTTTGGCCCACGCAGCGCTGTGACCGGGCGCGTGAAGAGGGCCTGAACGCCGCCCTCATGCACCAGCCCGCGCAAGGCCCGGTACCCGTCAATGGATGCGCAGATGAAGCCGATGTCCGCCGATTCCCTGAACTCGCCGTGGGTCAGCGCGATGGCCGTGCCGCCGCCGAAAAGGCAACGGTGCTTGAGCATCAAGCCTGCGTCGATGCACTCCAGGACTTGGCCGATGCGACGGTGATGAAGTCGTTCAAACAAGGAGAACGCCCTTGCCGATGGTCTGCGTGAGCTTGGCCACGAGTTGGCGCTCCTCGGCCGTCATGCTGGCCTGGTCGACATGGCGCCAGTTGCGCTCGTACAGTTGGAACGCCTCGGTTGGCCCGAGTTCGGCATTCGGGTCGAGACTCCAGGCGATCTGCCTGAGCTGTGGGTATTTCTTGAGGTAAATGCGCCGCGGCGCGGTTGATCCCTTGCGCCGCTTCTGCAAGGCCTCGTCCTGGATCAACCTGCCGCTCCGGTCGTCGCGCGCGAGCAAGGCGATGTCGGCGCTCAAGTCCAGGATGGCCATGACTCTCAAAAAAGTCCCCATCGACACGGCCGCGTCGCCATTCTCTGCACGGCGCAGCGTGACCCTTGTGATGCCGGCCGATTCGGCCACCTTGGTAGCGGTCAATCGGCGGCGCAGCCGGGCCTTGCGCAGCCGCTCGCCAAACTCCGCCAGGAGCTGGCTGCTGGTGTCCAAGGGTTCATCAGCGTTGGCAATCATGGATCATATGGTATACAAAAATATGTTTTATGTACTCTTTATAGGCAAACCGAGTTCGACCGACAAAACGCCAAGCGCAGCGCCGCGGCGGCCACTGGCAGCACGAGCCAGGTCTCGAGCACCGGCAAGCCGCTGGCTGCTTCGAGCAGTGCGCCGTAAGCCAGCATCTGGCCTGCGTGCTGGTGCGCCACTTCAGGCCACTGCGCGCTGCCTTGGGGCGTCGACTTGTGGTCCAGCAGGATCCAGCCCGCCGGGGTTTTCAGCACCAAGTCGGCGCGGCCGTTGACCAGTTGTCCCTGGTCGGTCCATCGGTTCATCGGCAACTCGACCAGCGCCACGGCGTCCGGCCAGCGCTGGCGCAGCCAGTCGCGGATCGTGCAGATCTGGCGCTGCAGCGCCGCCGGGTCCAGGCTCGCTTGCGCACCCATGCGCTGCAGGATGGCCTCGATCTCGGCCACGGCCATCTGCTGCGGCGCTGCCAGTGTGGCGGCGATGCAGGCGTGCACGGCCTGGCCGACCTGCGCCGGATCGGTCGAACCGGTGATGACCAACCGACTGCCCAGCGCAACCGTCTCGGCGATCGTCGCGCCAGCACCTGCCGCCGATGACGGGCTCAGACGCAGCGCCAGCCTGGGCGCGGGCGATGCCGGGTTACTCCACCAGACCAGGTCTGTGCCCGATGGGCTCGCCATCTCGGCCTTGGTCTCGAGCCCGGGTTCGCTCGCGGCTGGCGCACTGCCCGGCACACCCGTCAACGCCCAGCGCGCAAACGCGATGGGCTGGCTGCCCGGCAGGTGCAGCCAGGCGGCATCGCCTGCTGGCAGTCTGGCACCGAGCGACACCGTCTCCATCCATTCGCCCACCGGGTTCTTGGCCTTGCGAGCCAGCACCAGGGTGTCGCGGGCGCGGGTCATGCTGACGTAAAGCAAACGCTTGTGCTCCTCCACCGCGTCGGCGCGTGCTGCAACACCTACCGGCGACAGCGCCAGTTGCGCGGCCACGGCCACCTTCTTTTGCTTGCCGAAAGCCCAGGGCCAGTAGCGTAGAAAACGCTGGTGCAGCGGGCGGCTGACGTCAAAGCCCTGCAGCGATTCGGCCTGGATGTCCCACAGCCTGTCCCTGACATCGCCGGCCAGGTCGCACAGCACCACGACGTGCCACTCCAGGCCCTTGGCGCCGTGGTGGGTCAGCACTTGCACCGCATCCACCGCGGGTTGCCCCAGCGTGTCCTGGCCCTCGGCCGCAAGATCCTGCATCCACAGCAGCAAGCCCGACAGCGTTGCCGCACGCCGACTGGCCAGGCATTCGTCCTCGTACTGCGCCGCCAACTCAAGCAGGCGGTCCAGATTGGCAAGGCGCACCCGGGCGAGGTCGGCGTCGCGCTGCCACTGGACCGCGCAGCGTGCCAGGCCGCAACGCTCGATCACCAGCGCCACAGCCTCACGCGGCGTCAGCAGCGCCGCTTGTTCGCGCAAGTCCAGCAGCGTGGCGATGATCGGGTGGGCCGCACGGCCGGCCGCTGCCAGCTCCAGCCAGGCAGACTCATCGCCACCGCTGGCCAACCAGGCCAAGCGGTCCGCCAGCCACAACTCGGGCGCTTGGCAGTCGGCCAGCGAGACCACTTCCGCCGTGGCCAAGGTGTCGCCCGCATCGTTGAGCCGGCGCAGGCAAGCCAAGGCCAGCACCACCTCGGCTTGGCCAAGCAATCCGGGTTGCCGGGTTGCGCTGGGGATGCCGCGTTGTCGCAGCGCCCGGGCGATGTCCACCACCGCTTCGTTGGACCGCGCCAGCACGGCGATGTCAGACCAGCGGATGTCGCGCGCCTGCCCATCCTCGCGGTCGATGACCTGCGCACGCTCAGCCATCAAACGCGCCACGCCGGTGGCCAGCGCTTGGTGGATCTCGGCCTGGTTGCTGCCCGACAGGGTCCAGTCGGCCAGCGCAACCGAGCCTTTGGTCTCCGGGCGCTGTGCGCGCAGCACCACGTCCTGGCGTGCAATGCCCTTGAAAGCATCGCCGAACAACTCATTGACGAAGTCCACCAGCGCTGGCCTGGACCGCCATGAGCTGTCCAGCACCCGCTTGCTGCCGCCTATTGACGGCAGCGCCTCGACCACCGCGTTC
>CALQBT020000177.1 GCA_943328885.2 Bordetella parapertussis
AGCTCTTGTCGTAGCCAGCCGCCACCATCGCAGGGATGGTGACGGTGCCAACGGCCAGCGCCGTGGCGACGCTGGATCCTGAAATGGCGGAAAACACAGTGCAGGCCAGGATGGTCGCGATCCCCAGTCCGCCCCAGAAGTGTCCGACCCATGAGCGCGCCAGCCTGACGAGCGAATCCGAAATGCCGCCGACACCCATCAGATTGGCGGTGATGACGAAGAACGGCACCGCCATCAGCGTGAACGGCGTCAGGCTGTTGTAGGCGATCTCGGCCGATGCCAGGATCGGGATGTCGGCCAGAAGGAATCCGGCAAGCGCGCTCAGCCCCAGCGCGATGTAGATGGGCGAGCCGATCGCGAGCAGTGCCACCATCAGCACGATCGGCAGATAGTCGCTCATACGATGGCCTCCACCCGCGCCGCTGGTCGGCGCAGGCGCGACAGCGTGGCAAACAGCGCGAGAGCGAACCCGACCAGGATTGACGCGCGGGCGATCCACTGTGGAAACTGCAAGACCGTGGCCGACACTTCGCCCAATGCGAGTCGCTGGTACGTGACGAGCCCGCCGCACCAGATCATCACCAAGGCGAACGACACCGTCAGCAGCAGCGTGGCAAATTCGCACCAGCGCTGTGCACGCGGCCCCAGCATCTCGAGCACGATGGTCGCCCGGATGTGGGTGTTTTCGCGCTCACCCAGACCGACACCGATCAGCAGCGCCCAGACCACCAGATAGGTCACCACTTCGTCGGAAAAGCTGATCGGCAGCGACAGCGAGTAACGCGATACCACCGCCAAGGTTCCGAGCGCAGTGGCGGCCAGGCCGACCGCGCCCAGCGCGAGGATGCCGATATCGCTAATGCTGCGCTTGGACATGAGCTTCCATTTTTGCAACGGTTCGCGGAGCAACGTCCAGGCGCACGGCAATGCCTTGCAGTTCAGGGCTTGGCGCAGGGTACTTCTGCATGACCAGCGCATCATGTCCGGGCACGATGTGGTCTTCGGTTGGGGCCATGTCACGCAGCCGCGAGAAGCCTGCCACCATGTCCCCGACGTTGTAGACCAGCGGCAGCGGGCGGGTGTGCTCGAAGCCTTCGTAGAAGTGCGCAACATCCGATGCGACGACCACCCAGCCGCGCTTCGTGAAGACGCGCACAAACTGCAGGCCCATGGTATGGCCGCCGACGTGATGCACCGTCATCCCGTCGGTGATGCGTGCATCGCCGTCGTGGAAGACCACCCGGCCGTCGTACACCTGGCGCACCAATCCGGTCACCTCGTCCACCTCATAAGGGGCGCTGAACACCTTGTGGGCCATGTGCCGTCCTGTTGCGAACTGCATTTCACTGTCTTGCACGTGGAAGCGGCCGCAAGGCACGCGGTCGAAGTTGCCGGCATGGTCGTAATGAAAGTGCGTGAGGATCACGTCGTCGATCTGGTCTCGCGCCACGCCGAGCAGCGAGAGCGATTCGATCGGATCGCGCAGAAAGTCGCGCTTGCGCTTTCGCGCCATCGCCTCGTTGAAGCCGGTGTCAATCAGGCAGATGTGACCGTCTCGCTTTGCCAGCCAGACGAAATAGTCGATCGCCATCGGCTCGTCGTGCGGGTCACCGCCGAGAAAAAATTCTGGCCGGCGTCCGACGCGCGTCGCATAGCGCAGCGCGAACAACTCGTAAGGTTTGGGGTCGGGCCCGTCGTCCCGGTGCTCTATTTTGGTTTTCATGGCTTGTCTGTTTGCGCCATCAGGCGGATGCGTCGATAGTGCGGGCCAGTATGCGCGCGGGGCTGCCGTCTGCGCCCTCGATGTTCAGCGCGCCGCAGATGATTTCCACGCGTTGTCCGGCCAGCACGCCAAAGTCGGCCAGGTTCTCGGCGATCAGCACGCCGTTGCCCAGCAAGACCTTGTGTACCGGCCAGTCGAAATCGGGCGCACGCCTGGGCAGCGCCAGATCGGGGGTCGCAAAGTCGACGCCCAGCAACTTGATGTCTTGTGCAAGCAGCCATTCGGCGGCTTCGACCGTCAACGCGGGATTGTCCAGATACTGGTCGGTACCGAACCGGCTGGCCCAGCCGGTGTGCAGCAGCACCATGTCGCCGGGTTGCGCCAGCGGACGCATGGCCGCGAGCATGTCCACAGATATTTCATCAAAGCGGCCTACGTCGAGCGCCCACACCACGCCTTGCCCGTGCAGCTTGCCGAGCGGAATCTGGTCGAATGCGGGTCCGTCCATGAACAAGTGCAGCGGCGCATCCACGTGCGTGCCGATGTGGCACACCATCTCGATCTGGGTGATGTTGAGCCGATCCTTCGGCATGCTCGTGATGCGTCCATAAGACGGCTTGGGAAACACGTGCGGCACCGGCAGTTCGTTGTGAAGGCGGTGGCTCAGGTCGTGCCATGCGCCGGTGGCACGAGGGATCGGCCGATCTGGCCAATGCCGCCAGCCGTGCCAACCCAGCCGCCCATTCGATTCAATGTCGCACATGGTCGCGCCTCAGAGCGGTTCGGCCATGACTTTGCGTGCGATGCGAAACGCTTCGCCGCCGGCTGGGACGCCGCAATAGATGGCCGCCTGCACCAGCACGGCACGGATCTCTTCCATGGTGCAACCATTGCGTCTGGCGGCGCGCATGTGGATCTCTAACTCGGCCGGTCGATTCAGCGCGATCAACATGCCGATGTTGATCATGCTGCGGGTCTTGCGAGGCAGGTCGTCATTGGCCCAAACCGTGCCCCAGCAGTATTCCATCGCGATGTCCTGGAACGGCGACGTGAGGGCGTCGGCGTTGCGCAGCGCGTTGTCGACGTATTCGTCGCCCAGCACCTCGCGGCGCACTTTCATTCCACGGTTGTAGGTATCCGAATGCATCTGTCACTCCTGTTGTGTCAATCGCCATCAGGCGGGTTTGGCGGGGCAGGCTCCGAAGAGTTTCACCCCGGCCCATTTTTCGATGGTGCGGGCCACATCCGTCATGTCCTGGTTAGGGCCACCTTGGCTCAGCGCGTGGTGCCAGATCTGGCGCGTCGTGTTGCCCGACCACATCGGTATCTGCATCGACTCGCCCACGTCCACGCACAGCGTGACATCCTTCAGACTCAGGTCCAGGCCGAAGCCGATCGGCAGGCCGGGCAGCACGCACTGCGGCACCTTGTGTTCGGTCGCGCTGTTTTTGCCGGTGCTGGCATTGAGTACATTCAGCATGGTCTGCGGGTCCAGTCCTGACTTGATGCCGAGCGCCAGCGATTCGCAAGTCGCTGCCAGCGCGGTGGCCGACAGCAGGTTGTTGATCAGCTTCATCACCTGGCCCATGCCCGGTTCGCCGCCAACATAGAAAACGCTCTTGCCAAAGCAGCGCAGCAAGGGCTCAATTTCGTCGTACGTTGCTTTGGGGCCCGACGCCATGACGGTGAGCGCGCCCTTGCCCGCGCCGTGAACGCCACCGCTCACCGGTGCATCGAACGCAACGATCTTGCGTTCGGCCAGTTTCTTCGCCACGCTCTTGGCTGCATCCGGGCCGCTCGTCGACAGGTCGATGAAGATGCGCACCTTGACTCCGCCGATGACGCCGTCGCTGCCCAGCGCAACGCGCTCGACTGCCGCCGGGGTGGGCAGGCTTGCCAGCACCACCTCGCACTGGGAGGCGACGGCGTGGGGCGAATCCGCCCACTTGCCGCCGTTCGCGGTGAAGCGCTCGCGGATGCCCGGTACGATGTCGCAGCCCATCACTTCGTGACCGGCTTCGATCATGCGCATGGCCATCGGAAATCCCATGTTGCCGAGCCCGATGAAGCCTATGGTGTTGCCCATTGCTGTCTCCTGGAATGTGCTGCAGTTGACGATCAGCGCGCAGCGTTGATCGATTCGAGTGTTTCGTAAATGGCGGCCACGTCTTTTTCAGGGTCAGCGTTCACCGTCATCGCGAACAGCTTGCGCAGTTCCTGTCCGGCGAATGGCGCAAAGCCCGCGTCGTTCATCAGCTTGAGCGCCAGGCGCAGATCCTTGTCGGCCAGCGCAACCGAGAAATTCGGGCTGAAATCGCCCTTTCGGATCTTGGGAAAGTTTCGGTTGAGCGAATAACTCTGCGCCGAACTCTTGGTCATCACCTCGTACAGCCGGTCGGGCGAGATGGCCATCTTCGACGCTGCCAAGAAAGCCTGCGAAACCCCCACCATGCCCCACAGCGCCACATAGTTGTTCAGCAGCTTGGCGATGCAGCCGCAGCCGGCCGGTCCGACGTGTTCGACCTGCTTGCCGATGTCGGCCAGCACCGGCCAGACGCTTTGCACGGCGGCTTCGTCACCGCCCACCATCAATGTCAGTTCACCGGTCGCCGCACGTGAGGGCCCACCGCTGACTGGGGCGTCGATATAGGCAACAGTGCGGGCCGCAGCGGCCTGGCCCATGGCTTGCGCGGTGTCGGGATCGTTCGTGCTGAGGTCGATCACCACGCTGCCCACCGCTGCATGGGCGAGCACATCAGTCATGACCTGGCGCACCGCCTCCGGCGTGGGCAAGGACAGCACGATAACGTTGCATTCCGTGGCGATCTGCTGGATCGAAGCAGCGCCCTGAGCGCCTGCATCGATCGCACGGTTTTGCTGCGACGCGCCGGCATCGAAAGCCAACACGGTGCGGCCGCAGCCGATGAGTCGCCGGGCCACGGGCAAGCCCATATTGCCCAAACCGATGAGGCCGAGTCTGCTGGTCGTCATGGCGTGCACCCCCGCATTGCCGCGCTCAGCGGCCGACCGATTTGCGGGCGAGCACGGCTGAAGCGCTCAGGCCGGTGGACTCTAGAAACGCACGTTCGGCAGGCATGGCCAACTCAGTGAACTGTCGCATGTCGGCTGCAGGCACGCGGTGGACTGTCGCGCCATTGGACTTGAAGCGCTCGATCGCTGCATCATTGATCTTGTCGAGTTCGCTGTCCTGCCACTTGCGCGATTCGTCCATCGTGTCGGTCATCACTTTCTGCATGTCGGCTGGCAGCTTGTCCCAGGCTTTCTTGTTCATGATGACCACATAGGGCAGGTACTTGTGGTTCGAGAAAGTGACGTTCTTGGTGAGCTCCCATCCCTTGACCGAGTCGAGCCCCGACATCGTGGTCTCCAGGCCGTCGATCACGCCTTGCAGCAGCGCGGTGGGCACTTCGGGCCAGGCCATCTGGGTGGGCTGCGCGCCGAACGCCTTGAGCGTTCGCTCGACGATCGGGTTGCCGACGATGCGGATCTTCTGGTTGTTGAAGTCAGCGGGCTTGGTGACGAGCTTGGCCTTGGACGAAGTTGCCCAGATCCAGGAGCCGACGTTGTAATAGCCGACGACCTTCACGCCCAGCTTGGCTTCGTATTCAAGCTCGAGCTGCTTGCCGAAGTCGCCACTGAGCAATTTGCGATATTGCTCGTAGTCGATGCCCCACATCGAGGGCAGTTCGAACACCGCCGAGGCGGGCACGACCGACGTCAGCAGACTGCTGGGCGGTGCGGCCAGATCGACAGTGCCGGCGCTCACCGCGGGAATCGCGTTGGCGTCGTTGTAGAGCTGGGCGCTCGGAAAAACTCGGATGTTGATCTTGCCGTTCGATTTTTCCTTGGCCAGCGCCGCCCACTTCTGGTAGGCCTGGACCTTCACGTTGCTCGGCGGCGAGTCAGCGGAAAAGCGGAAGTTGTAGGTTTCGTCGGCCATCAGTGGGCCGCTTGCAGCCAGCACAGCGAACATGGACGCGTACTTTGTGAGGTTTTTCAAGCTGATCATTGGAAATGTCTCCTGGGTTGAATCTGGTCTTGTGCCCGCACGGGCTCGCCCAACACATGGGGTTGAAGCTGACGGTCTTGAATGTCGAGAGTTCCCGCAAGGCTTCGGGTTCTCCCCCGTGGCCCGACTTGCGCACGCCGCTGTTCGGCAGGTCGACGCCGTCGCTCGCGCCAAATCTGTTGACGAATTTCAGGCCCGTTCTGGGAAGATGAGTTCATTCGCCTTGTCGGCCGGGAAGTGGTCACTTGTTACTGACAAGTTTGCGGCAGCGCTTTCAAAAACTCATCGTGGATAACCCCATATTGTCCCAATCTGATACATACAAGTGGCTGCGATTCGGGTCGATCTGGGAAGGATTCGATCGGCTTGAGTTGCTTGTTCTTGGAGAACCTGTGGGGTGAACAACGTCTGAACAGACACCATGAAAGTCGTGGTCTTGCGATGATTGAAAAACGTCTTTGGTGTCTTTGGTAAGGAGTAATAACTATTTATG
>CALQBT020000178.1 GCA_943328885.2 Bordetella parapertussis
AGAATTTTTTATGATGCCTACAAAAGTACCGTCCCCATGTGCCCATCCGCGCGCAGGCCCGCGGGCGCCCCGAGGCCGAAGCATGAAAGCACGGCGGCGCCAGCTTTCCTGCTCGAACCGGACGCATTGGCGTCGAGCATGAGGTTCGCCCGGCCAGCGTTGTGAACGCAGTTCCAGACCCGCGTCTATTCGCCGGTGAGGTGTCGGATTTGATTCTGGGCTGACCTTTCTGTGTAGCAGTTGCTGGGCTGATTGGCTGTTGTGTGCCCTGCCCTCCAGGCCGCCCTGCAGGGCGCTACCGATGTCGCCGGTGTAGCGAAATCAGGTGACAGTCACTTTGCTCTGTCCCCCGGAAGTTCGCCTGACGTTGATTCTTGTGCCGATGCGTTCGGTCATTTCCTGCACGTGGGAGATCACGCCCACCTTGCGGCCCAGGGCTTGCAGATTGTCGAGCGCGTCCATGGCAACCCGCAGCGAATCCGCGTCCAGGCTGCCGAAGCCTTCGTCGATGAACAGCGACTCGACCCGGACCCGGTGGGATGACAGCGAGGCAAGACCGAGTGCCAGCCCCAGTGACACGAGGAAGGATTCCCCACCCGAAAGCGAGTGCACCGACCGGCGCTCGTCCCCCATGTCCTGGTCGACGACGAGCAAACCCAGACTGTCCTTGATCCGTTCGAGTCGATAGCGCCTGGACAGACTCTGCAGGTGCAGGTTCGCATCGCGCAGCAGGATGTCGAGCGTGAGTTGCTGGGCGAAGTTGCGGAATTTCTTTCCGTCTGCCGAGCCGATCAGCTCGCCGAGTTGCGCCCACACTTTCGAGCGATTGCCCTGAGCTTCAATCTCGGCGCGCAGCGCCAATGACTTGCTCAGCCGCTCGTCGTCTTGGGCGATGGCTATTTTCAGACCAGTCAATGCAATTGCTGCGGTCTCCAGAGCCGCCAGAGTGGCGGCTTGTTTGGCGCGCACAGTTTCCCGGTCCTCCTGCACGGGCTTGTGGGCTTCATGGACGGCCTTCGTCCGACGGCGTTCTTCGAGCACCGCCTGGCCGCCAGTGACTGCAGCTGCCATCGATTGCAAGGCTTCCCGTTCCAGCTTTAGCCAGTCGTCGCCGATGGCCAGCATCTGTTTCAAGTCGGCCAGCACCAGCGCAGCGTCTCCGGCGGGTGAGCTATAGGCAGCGAGCCATTGATCGATCTGGCCAAGCGCCGTCGCCCGCAACACTCGGCAATTTCCCAATTGCGCGTTAACCAGCTTCACCGACTCTGCCAGGCGGATATTTTCAGATTGAACCTTTTCCAGCGCGGTCTGCGCCAGCGATTGGTCGGCCTTCGCCTTTGCGAGATGAGTGTTCAGTTCCGCCTCGACAGTTGCCGCGGGTCGACCTTCGAAGATTTTTCTGCGCTCGTCGTGATATTGCTGGATTTCGTTGGCGAGCTTGCTCAGTTGATCTGCCTGCGTATTCAAATTCGCTGCAGCTTGAAGGCTTGCCTTCTCGCAACCAGTGAGCTCGGACGCTTGGGTCTTGATCAGGTGGGTCAGATCCAGCAATTTTTGCTGTCTCAGATGCCAATCCTTGGCCTGGCTGTTGCAGCGGTCCACGAAAGATCTAGGCTCGATTGACCAGTTGTCGCGCCAGGACTGGGTAGGGAAGGCTTGGTCCAATTTAAGCTGAAGCTCAGCCAGTTTCGTGACGCTGTCAGCGATCACTTGGGCTTGAACTTCAAGCTCTTGTCCATTCAGTTTCTGTGTCAAAGTCTGCTGGTTGATCGCCTCTTGGGCTATCTTCTCGGCATTCAGGGCGTTTGTCACGGAAACTTGCGCTTCGTCCCTTTTGAGAAGTTTGTCACGGGAGGATTTTTCGCCCTCGGCCAGCCGTTCTAGGTCACTCTTGACCCGAACTTGTTGATCCTCCAGCCAACTTCCGTGGTCGGTTTCAGTGGCCAATTCGGCTTGCAGTTCCAGCGCTTGCCAACTCATCTGCCGGTCCTGGCTCAAGACCACGAGTGCCGCCATATCGTTGTCGAGCGACTTGATTTGGCTGGTCGCCGCGGCCGACCGGGCAGTGCAGGCTGCCTGGCTGGCAATCAAGCCGTCCAAGGCCTGTCGTTTGTCGTCAACCTGCGCCTTAAGCGCACCGAGTATCGCGTCGCTCTGCGGTGATTGATCCGCATAGGGATGGTCTGTCGCGCCGCAGACCGGGCATGGGCTGCCCTCTTTCAGACTGGAACGCAGCGACTTCGCGTCTTTGCCGGCAGCCAGGTTGGCCAGGTCCAGCGACTGTTGAGCCGTAACGACCTCGTGCGACAGCTAGGGCTGCTGCTGCGAAGACGCAAGCTGCTCTTGTTCGCAAGCCAAGACGATCGAAGCCTGCTGCTCACGCTGCTTTTCAAGTTTTGCCTTGGTCTTCAAGCCGTCGACAAGTTGCTGCCACAGTTTTGCTGCGGATAGCAGATGGTCGCGGCGCAAGTCGAGTCGCTGCTTTTCCTGCGCCAATTGTTCAAGATCCAGCGCGGCGCAATCGAGTTGGCGTGAGACCAGATCTTGCTGCGTTTGCTGAGATTTTTTGGCAGCCACGGTCAAGACAGCCTGCTTTTCTTGCATTGAATTGGCGATGGTTGCAGCCTGGGTGTTCAATTCGGCAGTCCTCTGGGCTGCCTGCTGCTGCGTTGCAAAAAGGCTTTGTGCGTTTTCAAACAGCCCCTCCCAGCGCTGCCATCCTTCAGCCAGGGTGCGCAACGCTTCATTTCCGGTAAGCCAGCTTTGTGCAGCCGCAATCTGTTCACTGCTCGCTGCCAACTTCTTGCCGGCTTCAAGCCTTTGCACATCGGCTTCGGTCGCTTGCGCCTGCGCCCGGTCTTTTGCATCTTTCGCCAGTTTCCTTTGTGGCTCCAGCGCCTGCATCGCGGCGTCGAGTTCGCGCGCTTTGGCGATCAAGGGTTCGGCCAGCGTTCTGGCCGCCTCGGCATTGCCCGCCACCTGGATTGCGGACTGTTGTGTTTGAACGCAAGCCTTCAGCATGCTGTCATTAGCTTCACATGCGCTGCTCGCTGTCGTAAGGCTCTGCTCAAAGGCAAGGACCTCGGCGCAAAGCCGATCAAATTCGACGCAAATCGGTCTTGCCGACTGGACTTGCTCCAGGGTCGTCAGATGGCTTTGACGCGGTTCTGCGGCTGCTTGCTTAGCCCGCGCATCGTCGAGCTTCTGGCTTGCTGACAGCAATGCGGCGGTCAAGTCATCGAGTTGCTTGAACCAGCGCAGTTGTGCTTCTTCGAGGGTCTTGCTCGATTCCAGCGCCTTGACCTTCTCGTCTTGGGCAATCAGATGATTGTTCGTTTCGGTGCGCAATTCCGGCGCCAGCGGCGCCTGGTCCTGCAACTGCGCTTGCAGTCGATCCAGTTGTTCCTTCTCGATCTTCATGCGTGCGTAAGCTTGCTGGGAGATCAAGGTGAAGGCTTCGGTGCCCGTCAGCGTCTGTAGCAACTCGGCGCGCTCATCGTCCGAAGCCCGCAAGAAAGCAGAAAATTCGTTTTGAGCCAGCAGCACGGCGCGCGTGAACTGGTCGAAATTCAGGCCGATCTTGGCCTCGATCAATCGAAGCGTTTCAGACTTGCGATGGTCGCTCAAGACCTGGCTGTCAATCAAGCGCGAAAAGCTGACCTCGCTTTGTTGAAGCTTGCCGTCAACCTTGGCACGCGAGCGGCGCACACTCCAGCGAGCACGGTAAGACACGCCGTCGCTGCCGACAAAGTCAACCTCGGCATAGCCCTCCGCGGCGCCACGCCGCAAAATCGTCCTTGGGTCTGCGGGCAAGACATCGTTGTCGCCCACGTCGGGGATATGTTCGCCCCGAGCCTTGGCCAAGCGGGGGGTTTTCTCGTAGAGAGCCAGGCAAAGGGCATCGAGAAGCGTGCTCTTGCCGGCACCGGTGGGGCCAGTGATGGCAAACAGACCGGCACTGCCCAAGGGCTCGGCTTGAAAATCGATGGCGAACTCGCCCGCCAGTGAGGCAAGATTCTTGCCCCTGATGGCCAGGATCCTCATGCGGAAATTCCTGTCTGGGCCGGTACGTTCAGCAACTCGGTGAAAGCCGCCAGGATCTCTGCTGGTGGGGCGGTGCCGAACCGGTTCTGATACAGACGATCGAAGAAATCCGCAGGTGCCAGCGAATTCAATTCATCCACCGAAAGGGCTTGAGCCGTGGCGATGGCCGAGTTTTTCGCGTATGACGTTTCGATCCGCACAAGGCGAACCTGCTTGCCGGCCAGCGCGGCCTCGATTTGCGCACGAAGACCGGGTTCTGGCTGAGTGAGCAAGACCCGAACCTGCAGGTAAGGCCATTCGGCTTCGCTGCGGTCGGTCGGGCTGAACGATTCGAGTTGGTGCAGCACCTCGTCGAGGCTTGCGGGTTGTTTCGGAATCCGCAACAAGTCCACGCTGCGCGGTATGCGAATCTCGCGAATGTGGGTGGCGGCTTCGCCGTCCAGATCCAGAACGACCACCTGATGCGGGTAGTCGATCTCAGAAAACGACATCGGCAGCGGACTACCGCAGTAGCGCCGGGTCGGGTCAGCGCCAACTTTTTGCGCCAGATGCAGATGGCCAAGCGCGACATAGGCGATTTGCGGATCGAAGATGTTGGCCGACAAGGAGTCGACGCCGCCGATCATGATGCGCCGCTCCGAGTCCTCTGACACCTTGGCACTGGTCAGGTGGCAATGCCCAATCGCGATCAAGGCCTGCCCCGCCTTGCGTTTGCTGCAGGCGTAGTCGAAAGCCTGGCGATACAGCGCCTCGATACCTGCCGCATAGGGGTCTGCCACCCCTTCGACGCGGGGCACATCGCTGGGGCGCAAAAAGGGTATGGCGATGCACCATGCCGCTACTGCGCCATTGCGATCCTCCATCGGGAGCACCAGACGCTCGAGGTCGATGTCATCGCCGTTGCGCAAGGACTGTCCGACCACGCAGGCATCGAGCAGGGAAAAGAACGGCGCTGGTGCCTCCAGTCGTCCGGGCGAGTCATGATTTCCCGCCGTGATGATGATCTTGAGATGGGGAATGCGCCGTCGCGCTTCGGTCAGAAAGACATAGAGCTGGGTCTGCGCAGCAGCGGATGGGTTGGTATTGTCAAACACATCGCCAGCAATCAGCAATCCGTCGACCTGCTCGATCACCAGAGTGTCGAGCAACCAGGCCAGGAAAAGTTTGTGCTCATGGCTGCGCTCCAAATTGTGCAGCGCCTGGCCCAAATGCCAGTCCGAGGTGTGAAGAAGTCTCATGTCTGCTCTACGGTCAATCCGGCGGTCTCGATGTGGCGCAGCAGGTACTTGGTGTACAGGCCGTTGCGGCCCGACCGGTCTATGGCCTCGGCACCCGGTCGGGCTGCGAACGCCACCAGCGCGCCACTGGGCGCCTCCATCCTCGCCAGACCGCGCGCAACATTGCGGCCATCACGCGCCAAGGGGTTGTTCCGGCAGGCGTCAAGGATCACCACGCTCACAGTCGCCCGCGCCTGCTCCATGCGGCCAAGCACGGTGTTGACGTCCTCCGCGTCTGCCTCGACCTCGCCCTCATCGGCAAAACGCTGGCCCGTCGGGATCAGGTAGTTCTTGCCTCGCACCTGCACCCCGTGTCCGGCGAAATAGAACAGCGCCGTCTCGGCACCAGCGGCGGCCAACCCGAAGTTGCGTATGGCCTGGGTCATCTGTGCCCGGTTGCGGTCGGTCAGCATGGTGAGGTTGAAGCCGATCCGCGTCAGCGCCTGCGCCATGTCGCGGGCATCGTTGCCGATGATCACCAGTTGTCGTGCCATGTTCTCGATCCTCATCGGTCGCGTGGGAGCCTGCGAGCTTCAGAACCCGGCACGAAGCCATCGGCGCAGGGGGCGTGGAAGTCTGTTCATCTTCGAACCGAAGGGCTCACGATGGCAGGCCGGTCGGTGACCGACGGCGCCATCGCAGCGTTGCTCAAACCTGCGCGAGCGCCTGTTCCAGTTTCTGCCTGACCTCGGCGGCCATCGGCGCCACGTCCGGGTGGTCGACCAGAGTCAGGATGACGTTCGGGTCCATCACCTCAATGTGCACGCCGCCTGCGGCGTCCTGTCGCACGACCACGTTGCAGGGCAGCAAGGCGCCTATCTGAGGCTCAGCAGCGATGGCGCGGCTCGCAAATCCCGGGTTGCAGGCGCCGAGGATTCGATAGGGGGGCATCTCCTGCCCCAGCTTCTTCTTCATC
>CALQBT020000179.1 GCA_943328885.2 Bordetella parapertussis
GACGAGCGGCGATTGCCGCACAGCCAGTGTCCCTGGCGAGGCCGACCCCTTGTGACCTTGCGCAGCCAAGGTCCAGGCCGCCGGCTGGTGGCGGTGCTGCTGTGCTTGCTGGCAGCGGCTGCGCCCGCGCAAGCGCTCGCGAACGACGCGACGTCGATCGCAGCGCTCGCGCAAGCGGCAAAGCCGGTGCCCTTGAGCTTGAAGTTCATGGTCGAGCGCCTGCTCAGCAGCAATCGAACAGTGCTGTCCAAGCAGTACGAAGGCGAGATCGCTGCCACCGGGATAGACCGTGCCCAGGCGGCGTTTCAGCCAGCGGCCACGGTGTCGGCGCAGAACGGGCGCTCGCTGACGCTGAACACGGTCGAAGAAAAGCTGGTTCGAAGCAATACCGACGTCTACGACAAATACGGTCAGGACTACAGCCTGGGCTTGAGCCAGTTGCTCGCCAGCGGCGCCAAGGTCGAGGGCAAGGTGACTTTGTCTCGCTTTGCCACCAACCTTGTCAAGGACCAGATGTCGCCCGAGGGCCGCTACAACCGCAGCTACTACGGCGTCGGTGTGACGCAGCCGCTGGCCCGCGATGCGGGCACCCAGGTGACGATGGCGCGCCTGCGCCAGGCCGAACTTGACACGGCCGCGGCGCAACACGCCAACCGCGACACCGAAAGTTCAGTGGCCGCCGACGCCGTGCTGAGCTATTTCGATTGGTCGCTGGCCCAGCAGCGGGTCGCGCTGGCGATGGAGAAGATCGCCATGGGCGAGCGATTGTTGGCGCTGGCGCGCAACCTGAGCCGTCTGGGCAGGTTGCCGCAATCCGATGTCTGGGAGGTCGAGAACGCGCTGATCCGCTACCAGGCCTCGGTCAGCGAAGCCCGCCAGGCAGAGCTCGAGCGGGTCAACAAGATCCGCACCCTGTTGATGGCCACCGTCGACGACCTGCCCGATCTCTTGAAGGCCACCGAGGCGCTGCCCACGGTCAAGCTCGAGCCCTTGGAACTGCAGGACAGCCTGGCGTTGGCGCTGCAAAGGCGTGAGGACCTGCGCCTGCGCAAGACCCTGCTGCAACGCGAAGGCATCCAGGTCGCCTACGCGACCAACCAAGCGCTGCCCCGCATCGACCTGGTGGCCAGCTATGGCCTGAACGGCCTGTCAATGTCAGCCTATACGGCGTTTTCTCGCCCCGCGACCGCGCCGTTTTCAAGCTTCAGCGTGGGCCTTCAGATGAGCCTGCCGCTGGGCGAGAACAAGCAGGCTCGCGCCGATCTGGCGGCGGCACTGGTGCGGCAAAAAGATGCGTTGTTGGCCATCAAGGCGCTGGAAGTGTCGATTGCCAACGACGTCGAGACGAGCGCGGGTCTGCTGCAAAGCTCGGTGCAGCGTTGGACGCTGGGTCGCGAGACCTTGCAGCGCGAGCAGCAGCAACTAGAGCTCGAACACAAGCGACTGGCCTCAGGACGAAGCGATTTCAGAGAGATCCTGACGCGCGAAGAGCGCGTCATCAATGCGCGCCTGGGCCTGATCGAGCAGCAAGTGGCGTATGCCAGGGCCGAGGCCTTGCTGCAAGCAGCCCAGGGCACTTTGATGGAGCGCTTCCGATGACGCCGGGATCGCTGCGCCCCGGCAAGCCGGCCGCCGCCCACCGTCTGGTGTCCGCTCGACGCCTGCTGTCCGGTTGGATGATGGCCGGTCTGCTGGCGGCTACGGCCACGGCCCAACCCTCGATGGTCGGCCTGACGCAGGCCTTGGGCGAGGCCAAGCTGGGCCTGACCACCACGGGCCGGGTGGAAGCGGTGCTGGTCAAGGAAGGCGACCGGGTGCGACGCGGCGACTTGTTGCTGCACCTGGACCGCTCGCTCGAAGAGTTGGAGGTCAGACGGCGTCAGGTCATGCTCGACGACACCGCGCGACTGGAAGAGTTGCGCAGGCGCGAACTCACGCTGGGCGACCAAGTCGCCAATGCGCGCAAGCTGTTCGAGTCGGGCGGGATTTCACGCAAGCAATTCGAGGACGAAGAGCTCGCCTGGCAATCCAATGTGGCCGAGCGCAAGACGCTGGAGTTCGGCAAGCGGCGCGAGAAGATAGAACTCGATCTGGCCCGTGAAAGCCATCAGCGGCGCCACCTGTATTCGCCGATCGACGGCGTGGTGACCAAGGTCGCGCTGCGCGTGGGTGAGAGCGCGGTGCCCAACGAGCCGGTGGTCAGCGTGGTCGATGTCAGCCGGGTCCGCTTCATGGGCACCTTCCCGGTGTCTTCATGGTCGCCGATCAAACCAGGCCACAGCGTGAGCATCCGGCTGGGGATGGAGGGCAGGTCGGTGATCCGGCAGGCCAGGGTGATCTTCGTCTCGCCGGTGACGGACTCGGCCAGCGGATTGGTCGACATCATCGCCGAATTTGACAACAAGGACGGCTCGGTGCGGCCCGGGATCTCGGGCCAGCTCCTGACGCCCGGCGCCCAAGGTCCCGGTCCGGCCGCCGCACGCTGACAGGTTCGGTGTGAACGAAGACATCAAACTGCTGACCACACCGCGAGCCGACGGATCGACGTCCGGGCTGGCGGCGATGGGGCGCTTCGAGGGTTCGGCGCAGGAATTCTGGCCTCGCTACCTGTGGGCCGTGGGCCACGCCTTCGGCGCGCGGCGCGTGGTCCTGCTGGTGCGCGCAGCGGCTGCGGCCTGGCAGGCGCATGCCCAATGGCCGCTCGACAGCGTCGCGGCGCCGGCCGACCTCGACCAGCTGCTGCGTCTGGCCGACCAGGCGATGCTCGGGTCGGCGGCCTGCGCCGATGCGGTGTCGGCGCCAACCGCGGCGGCCGTGCAACTGGCTGCATCGCCGCTGGGCCCTTCGTCCGATGCGGTGCTGTTCGTGGCCAGCGACGGCCTGAGCCCCTGGACGACCTGGCAGACCCTGACCGAGCTCGCGGCCACTGTCCCACTGCACTACCAGTCGCACCTGTCGCAGGCCGATCCGCAGGCGGCCCAGCTCGGTGCCAACCGGCTGTTCGAGCTGTTGCGCCTGACCCAGCGGCTGAACCAGGAGCCCCGATTCCTGCAGATGGCGATGTCGCTGTGCAACGACCTGGCGGTGCGTTTCGCCTGCGACCGGGTCTGCCTGGGCTGGGTCGACCAAGGCTATGTGCGGCTGACGGCGGTCAGTCATATCGAGAAATTCGACCGCAAGGCCAGTGCCGCCTACGACCTCGAGCTCGCGATGGAAGAGGCGCTGGCACAGGAGGTGGCGATCCGCTACCCTGAGCCGGTGGCGGTCCGGCAGGTCAACCGCGCCCACGAGCGCTATGCGCGACAACACGGCGTGGCGCAGCTGATGTCGGTGCCCTTGCGGCTCGACGACCGGGTGATCGGCGTGCTGGGGCTGGAGCGCCGCACTGACCACTTGAGCGAAGCCCAGGCCTGGGAGCTGGGCCTGATCACCCAGTCCTGCCTGCACCAGTTGCAGCAACTGCGCCAGCAGGAACGCTGGTTCGGCCAGCGCTGGCGGGATGGCTTGCGCCAATGGCGCTCCAATTTTCTGGGGCCGAGCTACACGAACTGGAAACTGCTGGGCGCGGCCGGTCTGGCCTTGTTGCTGGCCTTGGTCCTGGTGCCTTGGCATTACCGGATTGACGCCGGTGTGGCTTTGCGGAGCAAGGATTTGCTGTTCATGCCCGCGCCGTTTGACGGTTTCTTGCGCCGGGTCCACGTCGAGGTCGGCGATGCGGTGACCAAGGATGCGGTGCTGGCCGAACTCGACACCCGCGACCTTTTGCTCGAGGAGTCAATGGCCGCCACCGAGGTCTCGCGCTACGGCCGTGAGGCCGAGAAGGCACTGGCCGCGCGCCAACTCGCCGAGATGCAGATCGCGCTGGCGCGCCAACAGCAGTCGGTCGCACGCGTCGAGCTGGTTCGTCACCAACTCGCCCACGCCCAACTCCGAGCGCCCTATGCCGGCATCGTGGTCGAAGGCGAGCTCAGGAAGACCTTGGGCTCGCCGGTGCGCAAGGGCGACCTGATGCTCAAGCTCGCGCAGCTCGACGACAACTACGTCGAGCTCGAGATCGACCAGGTCGACATCCACGAAGTGCGCCTGGGCACGCGCGGCGAATTCGCCCTGGTCGGCCAGCCCGACCAGCGTTTTGCGCTGGTGATCGACCGCCTGGACCCGGCGTCCACCCAGCGCGAAGGCCGCAACGTCTACCTGGCCCGCGGCCGGGTGGAGTCGACCCCGCAAGCCTGGTGGCGGCCAGGAATGGGCGGCAGCGCCAAGCTCGAGGCCGGTGAACGGCGACTGATCTGGGTGCTGACCCACCGCACCGTGCGTTTCCTGCGACAGGTGTTCTGGCTGTGAGCACCGACCACGCCCAGTCGCGCACTTTCAGCGAAGCCTGGCACCGGGTGGGTGGCGTGCGCGCGGCACTGCGCTCCAGCGTGCGTGCGCACCGGCAGATGTTCCATGGCGAACAATGGGTGGTGTTGCGCGACATCCTCAGCAACGACTGG
Source organism: Bordetella parapertussis (assembly GCA_943328885.2). Classification (GTDB taxonomy): domain Bacteria; phylum Pseudomonadota; class Gammaproteobacteria; order Burkholderiales; family Burkholderiaceae_C; genus Pseudaquabacterium; species Pseudaquabacterium parapertussis_A. Next base: position 4,497 of record CALQBT020000179.1, read on the forward strand.
TACCGGGTCACCGCCGAGGGCTACGCTTTTGTGTCGCGCCTGGCGATCGATCGAACGATCGACGAGGTCTGGGTCGAGACCCTCGAGCGCCATCCCGAGCTGGCGCTGACCCAGGAGGAGGTCGTCCAGCTGATCGGCCAGCTCAACCTGTCCAATCTTCTGCAGCACGACCGGTCGACATCAGGGGTGACCTTGTTCGAACGTTTTCGCAAGCGCCGCAACAAGGAGCGGCTGTCGCTGCTGATGGGGTTCCTGTCGCTGCGAATCCCGCTTTGGGACCCCGACCGCTTCCTGCAGCGAACCCAGCCGCTGACCGCCTGGGTGCTCGGCCCCTGGGGCCTGTCTGCCTACGCGTTGCTGATGCTGGCCGCGGGCTTGTCATTGATGCACAGCGCCGACAGCTTGTTCAGCCACACCCAGGGCGTGCTGGCACCGGGCAACCTGGTGCTGCTGTATGTCGGTTTCCTGATCGCCAAGCTGGTCCACGAGTGGGGCCATGCGGCGGTGTGCAGGCACTTCGGTGGCGAGGTGCATTCGGTGGGCGTGATGCTGCTGATGTTCGCGCCGCTGCCCTTCGTCGACGCCACCGCGAGCTGGGGTTTTCGAAGCCGCGGCCAGCGCTTGCTGGTGGGTTCGGCCGGCGTGCTGGCCGAGTTGGCGGTGGCCGCGGTGGCGGCCTGCGTCTGGGCCACCACCGCGCCCGGCGCGCTCAACGCACTGGCCTACAACGTGATCTTTGCGGCAAGCGTCTCGACCGCGCTGTTCAACCTCAACCCCTTGATGCGCTTCGACGGCTACCACATGCTGGTCGACGCCATCGACGTGCCCAACCTGTACCAGCGCTCGCGCGAGCAGCTGAAATACCTGGCCGAGCGCTTCATCCTGGGCTTGGCCGGCACCCAGCCCGCCGCCCGCAACCGGTCAGAGGTCTTGCTGCTGCCGCTGTACGGCGCCTTGAGCGTGGTGTATTGGTTGATGCTGATGTCGACCATCGTGTTCTTCATCGCCCAGCAATACCTCGACTTCGGGGTCGCGCTGGCCTGGTTCATGGCCTTCACCGCGGTGGTGCTGCCGCTGTTCAAGCTGCTGCGCTACCTGGCGGTGAGCCCGCAGTTGGCGCAGCACCGCAGCCGCTCGGCGCTGATCAGCCTGGGTCTGCTGCTGCTCGTCGTCGGCGGGCTGGGCGGCGTGCCGGTGGCCGAACATGTCCGGGTGCCCGGTGTGGTCGAAGCCTTGCACCACCGCCAGCTCTACAGCGAGACCTCGGGTGAATTGGTCGAGTTGCTGGTCGAGCCGGGCTCGCAGGTCCAGGCGGGACAGCTGCTGCTGCGCATGGACAACCCGCAGCTGGAACGAGACCTGCAATCGCTGCAGATGCAGCTGCAGCAAATCGAAGCCCAGCAACTGCGGGCGCTGGCGCTCACCCGCGCCGATCTGCAGCCACTGCAAGACCAGCGCCTGGCCTTGCTGGACAGCCTGGCCGAACTGCAACGCCAACGCGAGGCCTTGCGGGTGCGCGCGCCGATCGCCGGCATCTGGGGCGCTGCCGACATGGACATCGCGCGCGGGCGCTGGGTGGCCAGGGGGAGCCCGCTGGGGCTGGTGGTCGACGAGAGCGCCTGGCGTTTCGTGGCCGTGCTGCCCCAGGTGGCGACGCACCTGTTCGACGACCAGGTGCAGCAAGCCGAAGTCCGGCTCGCGGGACAAGAGGGC
>CALQBT020000180.1 GCA_943328885.2 Bordetella parapertussis
AGTGCCGAGTTGGGCCAGCACGCTGTGGTCGCGACACACCACCATTGAGTGCACGATGCTCTGGGGGTGCAGCACGACACGGATCTGCTCAGGCGCCAGGTCGAACAACCAGCGCGCTTCGATCACTTCGAGCGCCTTGTTCATCATCGTGGCCGAATCGACCGAAATTTTTCGACCCATCACCCAGTTGGGATGAGCGCAGGCCTGGTCCGGCGTCACTTCGTGCAAGGTCGCCGGGTCACGGCTGCGAAATGGCCCTCCCGAGGCGGTCAACACGATGTGAGCGATGCGTCGGCCCCAGGCCGCACGGTCCTCCGGCAGACACTGGAAGATCGCCGAATGCTCGCTGTCTATCGGTAGCAACAGCGCGCCGCCCTCGAGCACTGCGTCCATGAACAGTCGTCCGCCCACCACCAGCGCTTCCTTGTTGGCCAGCATCAAGCGCTTGCCGGCCAGCGCAGCGGCGATGCATGGTCGCAGACCGGCCGCGCCGACGATCGCCGCCATCACACTGTCGACCTCAGGGTGCGAAGCGATCTCGCACAGTGCGCGCTCGCCATGCAACACTTCGGTGGCCAAACCGGCCATCGACAGCTCCTTTCCCAGAGCGTCGGCCTGCATCGCACTGGCCACCACCGCATAGCGCGGCCTCCAACGGTGGCACAGCAGGGCCAGATCGGCCATCCGGTGTTGCGCGGTGAGCGCAAACACCTGGTAGCGCCCAGGGTGCAGCGCCATCACGTCGAGCGTGCTGCCACCGACCGAACCGGTGGCCCCAAGAATGCACACGCGCTGGACCATCTCAGCCCCGTCCTTTCTCGCGCCAACCCAGTGTGCGCTGCGCCGCAAGTGCTTCGTTCTGGTTTCCATGGCGCATGGCTACAGGCTGATCAGCGCCAGCGCCGCCGGCAACACGGGTAGCAGCGCGTCGACCCGGTCAAGCACACCGCCATGACCCGGCAGCAATGCGCTCGAGTCCTTGACCCCAGCCGATCGCTTGACCAGCGATTCGAACAGATCGCCCATCACGCTCAGCGCAGCCAACAGCAGCAGCGACAGCGCCAAACCACCCAAGCCCAGGCGCTGGCGCAGCAGCAGAAAAAGGCTGGGGGAATCCAGGCTCAGCCCTGGCTCCAGCCACAGCCAGAGCAGGCTCAGCAAGAGCACGCCGGCCACCCCACCGTACACGCCCTCCCAGCTCTTGCCTGGGCTGATGGTCGGCGCCAGCTTGCGCCGACCGAAAGCCCGACCACAGAAATAGGCCGCAATGTCGGCAGCCCATACCACGCACATCACTGACAGCAGAAAGTTGATGCCGATGGTGCGAGCCTGCGCCAACGCGGCCCAAGCCAGCCACAGACCGCCCAAGCCCAGAACCCAGCGAATCATGCGAGGCAAGCCAGACCAAGCCGCAGGCCCGCGCGCCAGCGCCCAAGCGCCACCCAGCAGCCAGACGGCCATCGCCAGCCACCACAAACCGGCACTTTGGCCAACCTGCGTCAGCTTGGTCAAACTCGCCGCACACAGCATGGCCAGCAGGCCGCCCGTGGCGAGCGCCGCCATGCCCGAACCCACAGCGTTCAAGCGCGCCCACTCCCAAGCCGCCGCACTGATCAACAACAGGCTGAGCAAGGCAAACGGCAACGGGCTGGCGGCGAACAGTGCCGGCAGCAGCAGCGCCAGCAGCACCAAGGCAGTGATCACACGCTGGCGCAGCATCGTGGCCTCAGCCAAGCACCGGAACGGCCAGTTTGGTGTCAACACCGCCAAAGCGCCGCTCACGCCCAGCATAGTTGGCCAGTGCAGCGTCGAGCGCAGCGACATCGAAATCGGGCCACAGGCAATCGGTGAACACCAGCTCGGAATAAGCGACCTGCCAGAGCATGAAGTTGCTGATCCTGACCTCACCACCGGTACGGATGAACAGGTCGGGGTCCGGCGCATGGCGCATCGCCATGAAGGCCGAAAGCGACTGCTCGGTGATCTGCTCAGGACTCAGCCCGGCCGCCACGGCCTGCTGACAGGCCTGCACCACATCCCAGCGGCCACCATAGTTGAAAGCCACCGACAAGGTGAGGCGGGTGTTGTGCTGCGTGGACTGCTCGGCCTCAGCCCAGGCCGCACGCAGGCGGTCGGACAGGGCATCGCGATCGCCCACGACGACGATGCGAACACCATCGCCGGCCAGCTTGGCAAGGTACTTGGTCACCGCCACCAACACCAGCCCCATCAGTCCTGAGACCTCGTCCTCCGGTCGCTTCCAGTTCTCCGACGAGAAGGCGAAGACCGTCAGGTACTCGACACCGCGATCCGCACAGGCGGTGATCACCTGGATCAGGCCGTCAAGCCCAGCCTTGTGGCCGAAGAGTCGCGGCAGGTAGCGTTTCTTGGCCCAACGTCCGTTGCCGTCCATTACGATGGCCAGATGGCGCGGCACTGAGGGGTCGCGTGTCATCGCCGAGAGGCAAGCAGCATGCAGATCATCGATGGACTCAGATCGCCAGAATTTCGGCTTCCTTGCCGTGCACCAACCTGTCGATCTCGGCGATCACGCGGTCGGTCAGCTTCTGTACATCGTCCTGCGCCCGGCGCTCTTCATCTTCGGCGACCGCCTTTTCCTTGAGCAATTTCTTCAGCTGCTCATTGGCCTCGCGGCGCAGGTTGCGAACCGCCACCTTGCTGTCCTCGGCGGCGTGACGGACCAGCTTGGTGAGGTCGCGCCGACGCTCTTCGGTCAGTGCAGGCATCGGCACCCGGATCACGTCACCCTGCGAAGCCGGGTTCAAACCCAGGTCGCTCTCGCGGATCGCTTTCTCAATCTTGGCCGCCAAGCCCTTCTCCCAGGGCTGGACGCTGATGGTGCGAGCGTCGAGCAGCGAGACATTGGCCACCTGACTGATGGGCAGCATCGAGCCGTAGTAATCGACCTGGACCTGGTCGAGAATGCCCGGGTGGGCTCGACCGGTTCTGATCTTTTGGATGTCGCTCTTGAAAGCCTCGATGGACTTGGCCATCTTGGCCTCGGCGGTCTTCTTGGTGTCGGCAATGGTCATGGTGCTTCTCGACAGGTCGAACGAGGATCAGACGTGAACCAGGGTGCCTTCGTCTTCGCCCATCACCACGCGCTTGAGCGCGCCGGGCTTGAAGATCGAAAACACCTTGATGGGCAGTTTCTGGTCGCGACACAGCGCAAAAGCGGTCGCATCCAGCACCTGCAGATTCTTGGAGATGGCCTCGTCAAAGCTCACGCTGGTGTAACGCGTGGCAAGCGGGTCCTGCTTGGGGTCGGCCGTGTAGACGCCATCGACCTTGGTCGCCTTCAGAACGATCTCAGCGCCAATTTCAGCGCCGCGCAGTGCGGCGGCTGTGTCGGTGGTGAAAAAGGGGTTGCCGGTGCCGGCGGCAAAGATCACGATCTTGCCCTCTTCGAGATACTGCAAGGCCTTGGGCCTTACATAGGGCTCGACCACCTGCTCGATGCTGATGGCCGACATCACGCGTGCGACCATGCCTTCGACCCGCATCGTGTCGGCCAGCGCCAAGGCGTTCATCACGGTGGCGAGCATGCCCATGTAGTCAGCGGTCGCACGGTCCATACCCACCGATCCGCCCGCCACGCCCCGGAAGATGTTGCCACCACCGATCACCACCGCCACTTCGACCCCCAGCGCCGTCACTTCCTGCACTTCCCGGACCATGCGCACGATGGTGGCGCGGTTGATGCCGTAGGCATCATCGCCCATCAAGGCCTCACCCGAGAGCTTGAGAAGAATGCGCTTGTAAGCGGGCATGCAGTGGCTCCTTGGACGAAGGCGACAGTTTAAGCGGGGAAGCGGCGCCTGCCGCTTCACATCCTCCAGGTGCCCGTGCCCGGACAAGCCGGCCCGGCTCAAACGCCCGGCCACCGCCAAACTGGCGGCCAGGGTGCTCAGGCGGTCTTGGCGGCAGCGACTTGCGCGGCCACCTCGGCGGCGAAGTCATCGACCTTCTTCTCGATGCCCTCGCCCACGATGTACATCGTGAATGCGGCCACCTGGGTGTTGGCGGCCTTGAGCATCTGCTCGACCGTCTGCTTGTCGTTCTTGACGAAGGCCTGGTTGAACAGCGAGACTTCCTTGAGGTACTTTTGCACCGAGCCTTCGACCCGCTTGGCGACGATTTCGGGCGACTGCGCCGACTTGCCCGCAGCGACCGCAGCGGCCGAGTCCTCAGAGGCCTTCTCGGCAGCGATGCGGCGCTCTTTTTCGACCAGTTCGACCGGCACCTGGGCTTGCGACAGGGACACCGGTTTCATCGCCGCCACGTGCATCGCCACGTCCTTGGCCGCCGTGTTGGCGACATCACCTTCGCCGCTGTACTGCACCACCACGCCGATGCGAACACCGTGCAGGTAGGTCGCGAGCTTCTGGTCGCCGGCGAAATGCTTGAAGCGGCGGATCGCGACGTTCTCACCGATCTTGCCGATCAGCCCCTTGCGGACGTCTTCGACCGTCGGCCCGAAACTCTCTTGCGCCAGCGGCAAAGCCGACAGCGCCGCCACGTCAGCCGGATGGTGGGTGGCCACGAGTTCGGCAAGGTTCTTCGTGAAAGCCAGGAAGGAATCGTTCTTAGAGACGAAATCGGTCTCGCAGTTGATCTCTATCATCGCGCCGGTCGTGCCAGCGGCCGAAATCGCGATCACGCCCTCGGCGGTGACCCGCGAAGCCGCTTTGCCAGCCTTGTTGCCGAGCTTGACGCGCAGGATTTCCTCGGCCCGTCCCATGTCGCCATCGGCTTCGGTGAGGGCTTTCTTGCACTCCATCATCGGCGCGTCGGTCTTGGCCCGCAGTTCGCCCACCATGCTCGCAGTGATCACTGCCATTTCAATCTCCGATTGCTGTGGGCCGCCATGCAGCGGCCCGGCTTGACCAAGCGCCCGCAGCGGACGCCTCAATGAATCTTGCGCTACGCCGTCAGCTCAGCCGCCAGGCCGCGACCCGCACCGAGCGCCCTGCGCAGCGAGTGGCGACGGCTCGCTGAATCCGCTTCAAGCGCCTTCGCTGACTTCGACAAATTCGTCGGTGCCGGCAGCCACAGCGGTCACGACTTCGTTCATCGCATTGGCACGGCCTTCGATCACCGCATCAGCCACCGCCTTGGCATACAAGGCCACGGCCTTGGCCGAGTCGTCGTTGCCAGGGATCACGTAGTCGATGCCCAGCGGCGAGTGGTTGGTGTCGACAACGCCGATGATCGGGATGCCCAGCTTGATGGCTTCGGCGATTGCGATCTTGTGGTAGCCGACGTCGATCACGAACAATGCATCAGGCAGTGCGCCCATGTCCTGGATGCCACCGATGTCTTTTTCGAGCTTGGCCAACTCGCGCTCGAACATCAGGCTTTCCTTCTTGCTCAACTGCTCCATGCCGGCTTCTTTGGTGGCCTGCATTTCCTTGAGCTTCTTCAGCGAACCTTTGACGGTCTTGAAGTTGGTCAGCATGCCGCCGAGCCAACGCTGGTCGACGAAAGGCATATCGGCGCGGTGCGCTTCGAGGTTGATCACGTCGCGCGCCTGGCGCTTGGTGCCCACCATCAGGATGGTGCCGCGCTTGCCGCTGAGTTGGCGCACGAACTTCATCGCCTCCTCGAACTTGGGCAGCGTCTTCTCGAGGTTGATGATGTGGATCTTGTTGCGATGGCCGTAAATAAACGGGGCCATCTTGGGGTTCCAGAAGCGGGTCTGGTGTCCGAAATGGACACCCGCTTCCAGCATTTCACGCATGGTCACTGACATGGACTACTCCGAAGGTTGGGGCTTGAAACCGGCGCAAATCGCTGTTGAAGAAACGCCTGCAGTGGCGAACCAAAGCATGTGCTGACGCGTCGAAACAAGCGACACCTTTCGGCAGCCGGTTCGTGATTTGTTTGCCTGGCGCTGATGGCTCTGTGAGGAAATCCATGTCGACCCAGGTAAACCCGTGGAGTATAGCATTCGGGTTCCAGGGCCTCCAGCATGGGTTCAAGCGCCGCTCCCTGGCGCCGGGCCCGTCGGAAATCAGACCGAATTCGGCTGCGCTGGGCCAGACACCGGCAGTCAAGGAGAGCGCAAGCGGCGCCATTGCGCCAAATGCCGCAGCAGCACCGGCGCGGCCACCGCGGTGCCAACCAGGGTGCTGATCAGCCCAGGCGCGACCATCAGCAACGCACCC
>CALQBT020000181.1 GCA_943328885.2 Bordetella parapertussis
GCAGCCAATTTCATTGCCATCGCCTATCTACGTCTGGGAAAGCTCACGCATTTGCCGGCCTCGCCCTTCTTGCCAGCCGTGCCCTTGGCCGCAGGCGTCACCACACACCGTGTGTGAAGTCAAATTCCACACGGAACGGCATAGAGCCTGGATTTTTCGCTCATGACGGCGCTTTCTGATCCATACCGCGCGGGATTCCCAGGAATCCACGGACTATCCAGCCCACTGCCCAAGTGAAACCCCAAAAAGATACAAGACTTGCTAGTGCGACCATGCTGCCAACTGCTAGATCTTTTAAGAGAACTTTCCAGTATTGCGCATCCAATGCAGCTTCATCAGATATCGGAATGGAGAATGAATCTGACACTTTACTTGTATATTCTTCAACTTCAAATGAGTATTTTTTACCTCCCCACCACCCCTCACCAAGGACTTCTTTAAAAGGAATAACTCGCTGGTTGTCCACATTTGTGTCTGCTAAAAAACACAGCGTAATATTCAAAATTGTATGTTTTCTTGTGTAAGTCCTCTTCGTCTTGGTTCGACTGTCCTCCGGACACTCTTCGAGTGATTGTATTGGCGTTGATCCTACGGATTGAATTTTGTAATTCACATCGACTGTCGGTGAAAGGTGGAGTCCGCCAACAATAAACCCCACGGCGATGCACGCCCCGATCAATTTGGCGATTCGCCTGGAGCCTTCAAAGATGTTCATCTGCACTTGACTAAGGAATCAAAGGTGTGAAAACCGGATAAAATTTCACAATGTGAAATAAAAAGGGCGTAAATCATGGCAGCCGATTGGACACCTGAAAGACGCGCGAAGCAAGCAGCATTGATCAACCGCATCAAACCGTGGCTGACCACCAAGGGTCCTGTGACGCCAGAAGGCAAGGCTAGGTCTTCGAAAAACGGCTTCAAGGGCAATCCCCGGGCGACGGTGGTGGAGGCGGGGGTTCTGGCCCGGCTGCTTTTGGAGGACGCCCGCGTCTTGGCGCTGGCCAGCCATGGTCTCGTCGAAGAATGAAGAGCGCGGCCTCTGCCTTGCCATGCTCGCTTGCTATGCGCAGCGCGGTAGCCAACCTGACCTGCGCCTGAGCGCGGCCTTGCGCCAACGCCAGCGCGACCGCTGGATCGCGCAGCCGTTCCAACCACTGGCTAGGTGTTAGTCCGAGTTCCTTGCCGATGTCGAGTATCGGCACGCATCGCGCTGCGGCGGCAGTGATGTCTTTCTCGCAAGGCCACAGATGCGGACCAAGTTCACCAAGTTCACCGAAGTTCACGCGGCTGCCCTCCAACGGGTCATCGATGCCTCTTGGGGCGCAGGCACTTCGTAGCTGCCCGGGCGTAAGCAGCAGCGGACACCATCGCGTCGAGGCTTTGATTCGATGACAGCGTCAATGCCAAGGATCCGCAGCGCCGGGGCGGCCCGGCGGAACGCGTCGCCCATCCCTTTCGGGCTGCGCGGCCAGTAGTCGTGCCTCTCGCGACCGTTGTACTGCTCGAGTGCATCCAGCAGTGCACCGACTGTGCCTTGATGTGACTTGCCGGCTTCCAGGTACTTGATGCATGCCGCCGCCACTGGTGAAGCGTCAATCGTCCGGCGCGTTGCTTCTCGCCGGTGACCGACATAGCGGTCGAGGAATTCGAACGGCTTACCCCCCGTGCAGCGATGCATTGCCTCACCCAAGTAGGCGAAGTCGGCCATGCGTGGTAGTTGGTCGGGCGCGATCGTGACCTTGGGTAGCTCTGCCAGCGTCAGTACAAACAAATCAAGCAAACCGCCCATGATGGACGGCGCGTGCTGGGCCAATTGCGCTGCAATCTCGGTTTCGGTCAGACGCTGCTCAATCACCGGCGGGCAGATGACGATGGCACGATCCAGCAGGTCGGCCCGCGAGATGATGGCGCCGATACCGTTGAGGATCACCGGGTTGTGCGCCTCAACAATGTTCTCCTCATCGTTGGTGTAGAACTGCCTGCCCGCCATGCCGCCGCCGGTGGCGATGGTGCACAAGGCGTCGCTGAACTCCGGGCTGAGGCCCGATAGGTTCTCCAGGCTGACGACGTGGTTGGTGCCGGCAGACACAAAGATGTCCTCCCGGGTCTTTGGCGCCGGCCGAAGCATGGCCTTGTTCGGATCGATGAAATGGCGCAGAACCCGTTGGGTGGTGGATTTGGCACTGCCCTGCTCGCCGACCAACTCCAACACCGCGTAAGGCGTGCACGGTCGCAGCGATTCCAGCAACCACGCAAGTACGAACATGCGATCGTCCTCGGGTACGTTGACCAGTTGCCAGATGAGGCTGAGATCGCCGCCGGCCACTGGTATCGGCAGCGAACGCATGGCTTTATTCCGCCGAAAGCGAACCGATGGCCTGTCCACCATGCGCCAGCCCGTCGCCGTGACCAGCAGCGCCCGCCAAGCCTCATCGCCAATGTCGATCCAGAAGCCGGCATCATCCTTGGCGATTCGTAGCGCGGTCGCGTGTTGATCGCCGTCGAACTTGGCCTTTCCGGAGAGCACGTTCTGCACCGCCTTCAAGATGTCGCCGGATGGCGCGGTGCCAAGTTCGGAGTGGGCCAGCCAGGACAGCCACTCACGAAACGCGCTCGATTCGATGGCCCAGTGCTCCAGGTGCATTGGCTCTGAGGCGACCTGGCGTTCGAAGCTTGCGAAAGCCTTGCCGTCGGCGTCGTGCCAGAGAGCGCAAAGGTCAGCCGCCAGGTCTGCCAGCTGAGACGCCATCGAGACACGATCGGCACTGTCCTTGGTGCCGCCGACAAGCTTGTCGAGCGTGCCGATGCGAACCTCATTATTTGCTCGCTTCAGCGCATCGCGTTGGCTCTCGTAGGCCAACGGATCCTCGGCCTGGAGGATCTGGAGAGCCTCGATCGCATCGACGTTCAGATGCGCTGTTGAATCCGTCGCTGCCAACGTGACCATCGCGTCGCTGATCTCACGCGCGGTCTCGACGAGCATTGCTCGCTCATCGAGCCAATTCCAGCCTGCGGCTTTGGCCATGCCAAAGATGGTGCCGAGGCCAACAGACCTGGCGCCGTACCCGCCAAAACTGCGCCACTTGTCAGCGCATTCGCCGGGCGTGTACTGGCCGCCGCGCGCGCTCCAGTCGTCCCACAGTGCGAACCCCAGATGGCCGTCGGCGTGATGAAGCGCCATGCCGACGATGATCCAGTTGTGATAACTTTCGTCAGGGTCGAGCGTTAGCAGGGCCGACCGCAGTTGCAGCGGGCAGTTGATGCCTTTGCCCTTGCCAACGACGTGATCCGATCGCTCGGGCGGTGCGGGCGGCAGCACAGCCTTGATCTCGGCCCACGAGTAAGGCCTGCGCGAGGATTGGGCGATCATTCGAACCAGGTGCTTGTTTTCCGGATCCTTCTGGTGCGGAAAACCTGGCAGTCGAAGGACACGGGTCGGATCTTTGGCGTTGGGGTCGCTTGACCAGTCGGTAACCATCCGGCGCATAACGCCTCGCCAATCCTCCAGCAGTGGCTCATGTGCAGCATCGATCAGCCAGTAGCGGTGGAATTTCCCGGGCGAGGTCTCTACCTCGATGTGAGGCGTCAGCGGTGGGACCGGTGCGCCTGGCTGATCTGCTTCTTGGAAGATCGCTCTCAGCCGTTTGAGGTTGCGCAGCCGACGGCCTTCGCCATCGGTGGCGTTTACCGTCACGAAGACCCCGGCGCCTTGAGCGCTCAACCTGCTGAGTTCATCAAAATGTTGTTGCAGCGGTCCATTGAAGATGTGAGTCAGGTCCTTGCGACCACGAGTCTTCAGGTCGTCGAAGGTCTGGAAGCAGAACCCGGTAGCCGTGGAATCCAGGCAAGCCAGGAATTCGGCGGCGTGATTGCGGTTAGGCAGCATGGCAATACCTCCTGACCTCGGCGACTGAGACCGGGAACCGCGCAGCGGTTGTCATCATCATGTTGGACGACATCGGCGGACTCAAGCCGATCTTTCGCAGCGTCCACCAGGCGCGGAAAAGGTATTCGCGGCAGTGCTGCGGGTTGCCCATGAAGGGCCCGGTGCTGCGCTGGTAGAAGTAGCTGCCGTCAAGCAGAAGTCGGCGATCGATCCCTGCCTCGGGGATTCGAAGGGCCGGCTCGTCACGACGAGGCTCATCGCTGGCGGCAACACAGAGGTGCTGGTAGAAGTCGTTCAGCAGAATCGCATCAGCCGACAACACGTAAGGAAGGTTATAGCGGCACCGACTCAATGAGGATCGCGTCGGCTTCGTGCTCTGAATTGCAGCGTTGATAACGCTTATAGAGTGTGGTCTTTCGGTGAGTATCGACATCATGAAACTCCCAACAAGGACCTGATCCCAGCTACTGGCCAGGCTAACCGACCCATCACTCGAATGGGCCGAAGTCCTTCGGGAAACGTCTCCGCCGATGCCCAGCCTCTAGCGGTTTGAGGCTGCCGGCCCAAATGCCAACACATCAGCGCCGTGCCGATGTGCGTTCTGACCTCGTTGGTCAGCGGTACGAAGTCAGCGGGCGCGGCGGCCGGCGCTTTCTTCTCCCAGCGCGCGAGCGTTGATGCGCTCGGGTAACCAGCAGGCGCGGTCGCGTCGCTGTGTTGTGTTGCGGTTTCCATGTCGTTCCCTTTGGGTGCGTTGAAGATGGGAACGAATCATCAGCACTTGGCAATTGCCGGCAAAAAACCGGCAGAAAACCGGAAGATGCAGGGTGCGCTTATCGAGGCATTAGGTGAGTCCTCACACTTGAACTCGCTGCTGAAGGGCTTCTCAATTTCCCGTTTTCCTCGGCCCAAGCTAGCGCTAACCCCTCCCACCAGTACCCATGATCTGCTCCTGGTTTCGCCCTGTCGCTCAGCCCATTGGCAGCGGCATCTTTTAGGTCGCGCTCGATGGTCTCCCAGCGGGGAAAATTCGCCTCAATCAGTGCCTTTCGCTTCATTCGACGGCCTCTGACCGGTGCGTTTTCAGGCAATGTATTCGGCTGTTTCATTTTTGACGAAGAAGCTGAGACATCAGGCATCGCAATTCGCGCTGCCCCTGCCGAGGCAATCGGCAGAGCTTCGGCGCCATGCGGCGGTTTGGGGACCGGCAACACCGCCATCGCGACCAGTTCGGGCGGCAGCCCGGACCACTTCATCTTGACCACACGGTCCATCGCCTCAGAAAGCTTGATCCTCGACTTGCCGGGGAACAGTCCTTGCAACGCGATTTGACGTTTGCAGAATTCCTTCCGTCGCGTCTTCGGTAAGGCATCCGGGGTGATGAAGTCTTGGACCCTCGACAATGGCGTCGGGTCGATATCCATCGTCAGCGCCACAGCCTCCTCAATAGCCACCCGTTGATCGCCGCTCCACATTGACCAGTCGGGCTTGTGAACTTGGTGAACTTGGGCGCCATTGGATTGACGCCGAGGAACAGACAGTCCTCTCACCGGTTTAATGGGTGGAGGGGCGTTCGATACGGGCTTCTTCGTCATGGCATCCCTCGATGCACCTCGGGATCAGGTGCCCCAGCGTGACATGTCGAGGGCCATGTCGTTCAGCGAGTTTTCGAGGCGAGCCTAGCTGGGGCAGCAACATATCAAGCGGAGACCGGCTCGCTGCCTTCGATTGCCATGCGGGCAATGAACCCCGAACGGGTCTCGCCGGCTCTTCGGGCGCGGGCGTCCAGTCGATGCAGCACGCGCCGCGGCAAGCTGATATTTACCCGCTCGAGCGTGTTATCCAACATGGCGGGGTCAATCTTGACCAGCCCCCAGAGCCAACCCTCGAACTCAGGGTGCGCGGCGCGCAGGGCGTCGATAGTTGAAGGCTGCGGTATGGCTTGCCCGCCATCCAAGATGGTTTCAATCCAAGCGGTCACGGCTTCCTCGGCCTGAATCAGCGCCTCTTCCATCGTGTCGCCAGCGGAGAAGCACCCGGGCAGGTCTGGCACCACCACGCCCCAAGCAGTGACGTCGGTACCGGGTTCAATGGCAATGGGATAGCGCATGGATTTACCTCTCGGACGATGGCAGGATGCCGGCATCTCGCCGGATGGCTTTGACCAGCCCTTGCCCCAAGTCCTTTTTCGGGTGCGGCACCACCACGATGCCGGGCCGTTGGGGATGCTTGAACACATGGTGCGAACCGTTCACCCGGTCAAGC
>CALQBT020000182.1 GCA_943328885.2 Bordetella parapertussis
GCTGTGGTGGGCCAGCACGAAAGCCCGGCCGCCCTCGCCCATCGCCAGCCGCTCGGCGGCAGGCAAAGCAGCCAGCCGGCGCAGCCCGTCGGCCACGGCTTGCGGATTCTCGGGCGCCACCGTCAGGCCGCAGCCGCTCTCGGCCACCGGGTCGTTGCCGGCTTCGACGCTGTGCAGCACGGCACAAGCCGCCATCATGTAGTCCATCAGCTTGTTCGGCGCGATGCCGAAGCGGTAGATCGGCACCCGCTGCCAGCCGATGTAGGCGATGTCGATCTGGGCCAGAAACGACGGGACTTCAGCTTTCGGGATCGGCGGCAGCAGCACGACCTGGGTCAGGCCTTCGTCGGCGATGCGCTGCGCCAGGCGCTCGCGCTCGTGGCCGTCGCCGACCATCACAAAGGCGATCGGCTGGTCGCGCAGCAGCGCGGCAGCGTCGAGCAACACGCCGAGCGCATTGGGCAGGCCCATCGAACCGGCATAGCCGACCACTGTTCGGCCAGCAGCGCGCTGCGCAGCGATCGCGCTGGCCAGGTCATCGCACAGCGGCGGCGCCTCCAACTGCCAATCGTCGGGCGCAATGCCGTTGGGCACGATGACGAGCTTGCACAGGTCCAGCCCGCGCGAGGCCATGTGGTCCTGCACCTTGGGCAGCATCGAGATCACCACATCGGCGTCGCGGTAGGCTGCGTCTTCGGCCGCCTGGCACAGACGGATGAACGGGTGTTGCGGCGACATGCCCGAGAGCTCGATGGGCGAGAGCGGCCACAGGTCGTGGACCTCGTACACCAGCAGCGCAGCGGCCATCCTGGCGATGCGCCGCGCGACCCAGATGTCGAGCGGGTAGGTGCTCGACGCAATCACCACATCAGGCTTGAATTCGCGCACCAGGCGATGCGACTGGCCCCAGACCTGCGACAGATAGCGCCAGATGTTCCAGACCCGGCCCACACCATTGCCCTGGTAGCGCGGCGTGGCGAGCCAGCGGTAGGCGATGCCGTCGATCAGTTCGTCGCCGGCCTCGGGCTGGCGCGCGCGCACATGCGAGAAGTCAGCGGCGACGATCTGCACGCGGTGGCCGGCGCGAACCCATTCGCGCGCGAGGTAGTAAGGCCGGTATTCCATGCCCAGCAGCGGTGAGCCCGCGTAGTGCTGGAGGTAGAGCAGGTTCATGCCAGCAACACCCGGTACAGCGCCAAGAGTTCGGCTTCGGCCATCGGCCAGTGGTAGTGCGACAGCACCGCGCTGCGGCCTGCCTGGCCCATGGCCTGCACCAGCGGCGCGTCGTCGATCAGGCGGTCGATCGCCGCGGCGATGGCGGCCGGGTCGGCCGGGTCCACGCACAGCCCGCAGTGGTGGCGCTCGACGATGTCGCGCCACAGCGCGAAGTCCGACGCGATCACCGGCAGCTCGGCCGACATGTACTCAAACATCTTGATCGGCAGCGCGTCGAGGTAGCTCGGCATCGGCAGCAGCGTGACCAGGCCAGCGCGCGAACGCGCCAGCACCTGGCGCACGCTGTCGCGGCCGACCCGGCCGAGGTAGTCCACGCGCGACCAACCCGGCTCGGCGCGCAACTCGGCCTCGAGCGCCGCGTCCTCGAAGTCGCCGCACAGGATCAATCGCACATCGCGCGCCGCGGCCACTGCGCGCACCATGGTCAGCGCGCCGCGGGTGCGCATGATGCCGCCGACATAGCACACGGCACGCTCGCGCGGCAGCGGTTCGGCGGGCGGCGCCAGTTCGGCCAGGAACGGGAAGTTGCTGACATTGACGCTGCGCGCGGCCACCGCGGCGAAACGCGCGGCGATGTGCGGCGTGGCCGCCACCACCGCCGCCAACGCGCGCACTTGGCGGTTCTCGTAGACCTCGAAGGCGCGCGAGGCCAGGCCGCGCAGCGGCGCCGGGATCCACTGCTTGGTCAGGATTTGCCGCGGTACGTCTTCGTGCGCGTCGTAGATCACCGGCAGGCCGGTGCGCGCCAGCGTCACGGCCAGCGGCAGCAGTTCGGGGTCATGCACATGCACCAGCGCGGGCCGCAACCGCAGCACGGCTTGCATCGCTGCGCGCGGTTGCAGCCGCATCCGCGCGAGCCGCCCCTGCGGCCGCGCGCCGATGTCGACGATGCGCACGCCATCGACCTCAGCGTCGCCCAGACCATCACCGACGACCTGGGTGACAGCATGGCCGGCGCGGGCCAAGGACACGCATTCCTTGCGGAAGATGCGGATGTCATCGCGCGGATGGACGGTCGTGACATGCACCACAGGGGCAGCGGCTTTGGTCATCGGCTCAGGCCCTGGTACAGCGACAGGCAGCGCCGCAGGTTGTCGGCAAACAGCGCTTTGTCGCGCACCAAGCGCAGGTTGGCCGGCGCCGTCTCTTCGCGCCAGCGTGTGCTCTGGCTCAGCGCGATCGCGCGATCGAGCGCCGCCGGCAGGTCAGCCGGCGATCGCACCACCAGCCCGTTGAGTCCATCGACCACCCATTCGCGGTTGGCCGGCAAGTCCGACACCACCGGCACTGCGCCCTGCGCCAGCGCTTCGAGCAGGCTGACCGAGGTGCCGTCGCTTTCGGGGAAGCTGACATAGACGCTGGCAGCGCGCTGGCTGCGGGACATCGCCTCGCTGTCGAGAAAACCGCTGAAGTCCGTCACCTGCGCTGCCGCCGAGCGCTGCGCCAGCGCGGCGAGCGCGGCCGTCTCCGGTCCGCTGGCGGCAACCTCCAGCCGCCATGCCGGGTGGCGCGCTGCGACCTCACTGAAGGCCTCGATGATGCAATCCACCCGGTACAAGGGCTTGTGCAGCCGACAGGACAGCAGCCGCGGCTGTTTGTGCGGCCAGACCTCATGCAGGTCGTCGGGCAGACTGTCAACGCCCATCACCAGCAAGGCCGAAGGCCGCAGCTGTCCAGCCACCTGGGCCGCGCGGTCCAGCACATGCGCCGCGTCAGCGGTCCACAGCGCCGCGGCGCGCAGCGTGTGGCGAACCATCGCCCGGTGCAGCAGGCTGCGCTGGGGCAGCAGCAGCACGTCCGAACCCCAAAGCGTGACGACCAGCGGCACGCCGCGCCCAGCGCTGCCGCGCGCCGCGTGCCAGGCCACGCTGTTGGCTTGGTGGGCGTGCACCACCCGTGGCCGCCAGCGTTCGATGCAGCGGCCGATGACCGAGGCCGTGCCCAGGCAGCGCAGGTGGAAGTCCACCGCCACCTGCTCACGCACCAAAGAGTGCTCGACCAACGCCTGACGGCCCTCGGTGACCAGCACCACGGCCTGCCCAGCCTCGCACAGACCGGCGACAAATCGCCGCACATGCGGCGAGGCCGTGCCCACCACCAGCACGGGTGAACCCGCGTCAGCCATGGGCGACCTTCCCTCGAAGGCCAAAGACCATGAACTGCGTCGGCCCAGGTCCAGCACGCAGCGCATCGCTGTCCTGCGCCACAGCACGTTCGGCCAGGCTGGCCAGGCGGCGGCCGGCCCAACCCAGGCCGGCCGCGGCCAGCCGGCCGAGCAGGCGCACGTCTAGCCTGGCGCGATAGCGCGCAAAGCCTGGCGTCGGGTTGTCGATCGGGTGGTGGAACGCCTGCTGCCGGCGCAGCGCCAGCCCTGCAGCTTCAAAGGCCCGCACCAGCTGCGCGGCCGTTCGCCGCCGGATGTAGGCGACCGGCGCGCTGTCCTGCGCGCCAGTGCTCTCGAGCAAGATGACACGGCCCTGTGGCGCCAGCGCTGCGGCGAAACCCTGCACCAAGCGCGCGAGTTCGGCGTCATCGGTGACATGTTGCAGCACCGTGATGCTCAGCACCAGGTCGAAAGGCCCGGCGCCTAGCGCGCGCTCGCGGTCGCGCGTCCACGACACGTTGGCAGCGGGCACGAGCCGCTCGGCGCGCTGCAAGACCTCGTCGGAGATGTCGTGCGCGACCACGGCGGCGAAGCGCTGCGCCAGCAGCGCGCTGAAGTCGCCGACGCCGCAGCCGAAATCGAGCGCCCGCCGCTGCTGCGCGCCGACCCCCAGCAACTCGACCAGCGCGCGCAGGCGCAGGCGCTGGTCGTAGGCGTAGATCACAGGGTCGGCCCAGCCAGTGTGGCCGAAACGGCGCAGCCGCTCGGTCCAGAAGCCGCCCTCAGCCATGGACCGAGGCCTGCGGCAAGCCCGGCGCGGCGCTGCCGATGCGCAGCAGCCAGACCGCGTAACCCGCCAGCACCGTGGCCGCGCAGATCGACTGCGCGAGCAGTGCCGGCGGCAGACCGACACCCAGCCCGAGGGCAGCCAGCACCGGCAGCAGCATCGCCGCCTGGTAGGCCAACCCCCAGACCAGCGCGCCACGCTGCCGGCCGAGCAACAGCGGCAGCTGCGACAGCGGGGAGACGAGAAAGTTCATGGCCATCCAGGGCAGCAGGATCAAGGCGTATTGGCCGCCTTCGCGCCAGGTCTCGCCGAACACGAGCGCGAAGGTCCAGGGTGCGGTGGCGATGGCCGCGGCCATCGGCAGCAGCCAGCCCAGCAGTTGGCGCCATTGTGCGATCAGCAGTGGGCGCAGCGGCTGGCCGGCATGGTGGCACTGCGCCGCGCGCTGCTGGAACACCTGACCCATCGAAGCACCGAGCATCGCCATCGGCGCACGAACCGTGCGCTGCACCAGCGCGTACAGCCCCAGCGCGGTCGCGCCCCAACCCGCGCCGAGCAGGCTCAGCAGCACGGCAGCCTGCAGCGTGTCGAGCAGTGCGTGCGGCAGGTTCACCCGCGGAAAGTCAGCGTGCTGGCGTGCGACGCGGGCCAGCACCGGCCAGCCGAGTCGGCGCCAGCCCTGGCGCAGCGCTGGCGTGCGCCAACTCGCCACGGCAAGCCAGCCGCAGCCCAGCAGCAGGCCCAGGCAGCTGCCCCACACGAGCCCGCCGGCCGTCGCGCCCCAGGCGCCGAGCGCCAGGCTGCTGCCAGCCGCGGCCAGCGCCTGCACCAGGCGGCTGGCGGCCAGCGCGGCGTAGCGCGCCTGGCGATTGACCCAGCCGCCCAGCGCGGCCAGCGCGCAGCTCAGCAGCACAGCGGGTGCGAGCAGCGGCAGCCACAGCTCGGCACGATGCCAATGCCAGCGCGCAGCGAGGGCCTCGCCGGCCAAGCCCTGCAGCAGCGCCACGGCCAAGGCCAGACCCGCCGCCAACAGCAGCGCCAGCGCCAGCAGACCGATCGAATCGCCGTCTTCCTTGGGCAGCATCACCGCCAGCTCGTAGCGCCCACCAGCCACCACGGCCAGCACCGCCAGCACGGCGCCGAACAGCGCGAGCGCTGCAAAGTCGTCGGGCTTGAACAAGCGCGTGAGCATCGGGCTCGCGCCCAGGCCGACGAGTTGCGCCAGTAGCGCACCACCGAGCAGGGTCGATGCCTGCCGGGTGGCCAGTTTCATGCGCGCGCCGGCACCTGCTCGGCCAGTGCAGCGGCCAACGCCCGCACCACGCGGTCCTGGTCGCTCTCGCTCAAGTCAGCGCTCATCGGCAGGCTCAGCACGCGCTGGCCGGCGCGGATGCTGTGCGGCATGCAATCCGGGCAGCAGTACGCGGCATAAGCCGGCTGGTGGTGCAGCGGCTTGGGGTAGTGCACGGCGGTCGGGATGCCAGCGGCCTTGAGCGAGGCCTGCACCGCCGGCCGGTCGTCGACCATCACGGTGTACTGGGCCCAGACGCAGTCGCGGTCCGGGCGCACCGCGAGCAGCTGCACCGGCGCGCCACTGTCGCGGATCAGTCGGCCATAGCGCTCGCCCAGCGCCAGCCGGCGTTCGACCTCCCAGTCGAAGCGCTCGAGCTTGGCCAGCACCACCGCGCACTGCAAGGTGTCCATGCGCCCGCCCACACCGACGCGCGTGTGGTGGTAGCGCCCACTCTGGCCATGGACGCGGATCTCGCGCGCGGCCTGGGCGATGGCCGGATCGCTGGTGAACAGCGCACCGCCGTCGCCGTAGCAGCCCAGTGGCTTGCTCGGGAAAAAGCTGGTGCAGGCGATGGTGCTGAGGTTGCAGCTTTTGCGGCCCAGCCCGCCGCCGGGCCGCCCCAAGGCGGGCTCGCCCCCTTGGGGGGCAGCCCTTGTACCCGAGGGCGTGGGGGCACCCCAGTAAGTGGCA
>CALQBT020000183.1 GCA_943328885.2 Bordetella parapertussis
AGCAGTCGGCCAGCCCGGGCAAGCCCTTCTTCCTGTACATGGCCTTCGGGGCGCAGCACGCGCCGCACCACGCGCCGGCGTCGTACATCGACAAGTACGTGCCGGTGTTCGAGAAGGGCTGGGACTTGACGCGCAGCGAGCGATTGGCGCGTCAAAAAGCCATGGGCATCGTGCCGGCCGACACCTTGCTGCCCGAGCGCAATGCCGGGGTCAAAGCCTGGGATTCGCTCAGCGATGACGAGCGCCGGCTCGCGGTCAAGCTGCAAGCAGCGTTTGCCGGTATGCTCGAGCACGCCGACCTGCAAATCGGTCGGCTGCTGGATTACCTGTCGCAGGCCGGGAAACTCGACAACACGGTGATCGCGCTGATCTCCGACAACGGCGCGAGCCAGGAGGGCTCGCCCTTTGGCACGGTCAACGCGCTGCGCTATTTCAACGGTGTGCGTGACACGCTGGCGGAAAACCTGGCGCACATCGACGAGATTGGCCAGGCGCACCTGAACAACAACTACCCGCTGGGCTGGGCGATGGCCGGCAACACGCCGCTCAAGCGCTACAAGCAAAACACCCACGGTGGCGGCGTGCGCGACCCGTTGATCCTGCACTACCCCAAGCGCATCACCGACCGCGGCGGCATTCGCCACCAGTTCCACCATGTCTGCGACATCACGCCGACCGTGCTGGAACTCACAGGGGTCGCGCCGCCCGAGGCGATTGCCGGGGTGACGCAGCAGCCGATCGAAGGCACGAGCTTGGCCTACAGCTTCGCCGCACCGATGGCGCCCACGCGCAAGCGCACCCAGTACTTTGAGATGCTGGGCCATCGGGGCATCTGGCACGACGGCTGGAAGGCGGTCACCTGGCACCGTCCGGGTACCTCCTTCGACGCCGACCAGTGGGAGCTCTACCACCTCGACAGCGACTTCAACGAGATGAACGACCTGGCTGCCGAGCAGCCGGCCCGGCTCCAGGAGATGGTCAGGCGCTGGTTCTCGGAGGCCGGTGCTTGCCAGGTGCTGCCGATGAACGACACCTTGAACCGCTTTGTCAGCTCGAATCCGCACAGCGTCGCCGCGCGCCGGTACTGGGAGCTGCAGCCCGGGGGCGGTCGCATCGCGCAAGCGGCAGCGCCTGACATCCGCAACCGTTCGTACCGCATCACCGCCCATGTCGAGCTGCCCGAGGCTGGGGCGAGCGGTGTGCTGGTCGCGCAAGGCGATTGGTGCGGCGGCTATGCGCTGTACCTGCAAGACGGTCATCTGGTGCACGACTACAACTTTGTCAACCGGCACCACATCGTGCGCTCGACGCGGCCCGTGCCGACGGGTCGCTGCGAACTCGCCTACCAGATGACCAAGACCGGGGAGTACCGCGGTGAAGGCATGTTGCTGATCAACGGCGAGCCTTGCGGCGCCGTGACCTTGCCGCAGACTTATCGCGCGCAGTCGTCGTTCATCGGTCTGGAGGTCGGTCGGGCGCCCAAGCCCTCGGTCGGTGAATTCGAGGCGCCGTTTCCGTTCACCGGCTTGCTGCACAAGCTGGTGTTCGAGTTGGCCGATGACCAGGTCACCGACACGGCGGGCGAACTGCGGGCAGCGCTGCGCCAGCAGTGATCTGCAGGCCTGGGCAGGCCGCTTAGGGTTGAGGCTGCAGGGTCAGCGCGAGGGTCTGGACGATACGGTGACGGCAGATGTTTGAACGGGGCATGGTCTTGTCTCGGATGATGCGGTGGGCGACGCCGATATCGGGCGACCTGGCAAGCTGCCTGCCGGCCACCGAGCCCCGCGTCAGGCTTGTCGAGGTTTTGCCGCAGCATATCGTCTGATGCGGTGGCGAGGCCGAAAGACGCTGCGCCGTCGCTGCAACGCCGTGCTGCGCGATGCAAGAAGCGTCTCAGTTCAGCGGTGCGCCGGCGTCGAACCAGCGCGCGAGCAAGCCTCGTTCGTTGTCCGTGATCCGGGTGGCGTTGTTCAGCGGCATCAGCTTGAGCACCGACGCCTGCTGGTACAGCGCCTGCGCGTTTTGTTTGATCAGCTCAGGCTTGTGCAGCGCAATGCCCTTGTTCTGCAGCTGTGCGTTGTGGCACATCACGCAGCGCTGTTCGATCACGGCCTGCACGGCGACAAAGCTGACCGGCTGGGACGCAGCCAGCCGGTCTTGGGCCGTGGGCGGCGACGGTGCCAGCCAGATCGCCAGCCCCACCAGCACCGCGACGCCTGCGGCGGCGTGTTCCCAGGGCACCCGCCTGGCTTGCACCAGCGCCTTGTGGCGTGCGACGAAGCTGTGGCGGATCAGCGCGCCGGCCAGCATCAACAACACCAGCACGATCCAGTTGTGCCGGCCTGTAGACAGCCAGCCGTAGTGGGTAGACAGCATCGCGACCAGCACCGGCAGCGTGAAGTAGGTGTTGTGGACGCTGCGTTGCTTGGCGCGCCAGCCGTGGACCGGGTCGACGGCCTGGCCTTTGTTGAGCTGCGCAACCACGGTGCGCTGACCGGGGATGATGCAGAAGAACACGTTGGCGCTCATCGTCGTGGCGAGCATCGCACCCACCAACAGGAAGGCCGCACGTCCGGCAAACAACTGGCAGGCGAGCCAGGACGCCAGCGCCACGAAAGCCAGCACCCCGATGCCGACGATCAGGTCGCCATGTTTGCGCTGGCCCAAGCTGCGGCAGATGGTGTCGTAGACGAGCCAGCACAGCACCAGAAAGCCCAGCGCCGCGCCGATCGCGGCCGCTGGCGACCAATCGAGCACGCTCTTGTCGACCAGAAAAGTCCCGGCATTGAACAGGTACATCACCGTGAACAGCGCGAAACCGGTCAACCAGGTTGAGTAGCTCTCCCAGTAAAACCAGTGCAGATTCCCGGGCATTTGCTTCGGTGCGACCAGGTACTTCTGGGGATGATAGAAACCGCCGCCGTGCACGGCCCAGAGTTCACCGCCGACGCCTTTGTCCTTGAGCGCAGGGTCCGCAGGCGGGGTCAGGCTGTTGTCGAGAAAGACGAAATAAAACGACGAGCCGATCCAGGCGATGGCGACGATCACATGGGCCCAGCGCAAGAGCAGGTTCGCCCAGTCGAGCAGGTATGCGTCCAACACAGTCTCCATAGGATCGAGAAGGTACAGCGTACCTTCTTCTCACCACAGCGGGCTCTGTGAGAAGCAAATGTCGCGAACCCGCAGGTCAGGCAATCGGTGCTGACCACGGGGCTCCGCGGCGACATCGGCAAAGTGTATGCAATGGCCTGTTGATCTCTTGAGGGTACAAACCCGCACGAGCTGCGGCGTTGCTACGTTGCCGGCTATGAGCCCCTGTAGGTGGAGTAGGCCCAGGGCGAAACCAGCAGCGGCACGTGGTAGCGACCGGCGGCGTCGGCGATGCCGAAATCGACCGGCACCTGGTCGAGGAATGCGGGTTCTGGCAAATCCACGCCGCGCGCTCTGAAGTACGAGGCCACCGAGAAGACCAGCCGATAACATCCCCTGGCCATGGACTGATCGTCGAGCAGCGCGCCAGCGCCGTTTCGGCCGTCGGCATCGAGTGTGAAGGTCTTCAGGGTCACGCTGCGATCGTCTTCGATGCGCTGCAGCTTGACCTCCATGCCCGCAGCGGGGCAGCCGTTCATCGTGTCGAGGACATGGGTGCTGAGTTGTCCCATGGGGCCCTTTGGTGGTGGGGTTGACAGGCGGTGGTGGGCCCGCGGCAGCGCTTTTCAGCAGCCATGAACTTGAACATTTTCATAAAGTGTATACACTTATTCGCCAAGCGCCGGTGAGTCCAAAAAATGACCAGAAGTCGAACGCCGATCACGATCTCGCCTGTGCTTGACCTTGTCAAGCCGGTGCCCACCGGCGCGACAGAGCGAATCGTCGAGTCGATCATCGCGGCCATCGTCGAGCGTCGGCTGATGCCGGGTACCAAGCTGTCCGAGCAGAAGATCGCCGACATCTTCGATGTCTCGCGCACTTTGGTTCGCCAGGCGCTCAACCAACTCAGCCGCGACCGTTTGGTCACGCTCGCGCCCGCGCGCGGCGCGATTGTCGCGATGCCCAGCGTCGACGAGGCCAGGCAGGTCTTCCAGGTGCGAGCAATGCTCGAGGCGGCGATGGCGCGACAACTGTGCGCTGCCATCACTGACCAGCAGATTGCCGAGTTGCGCGCCCACCTGCGCGACGAGGCCGCTGCGGTATCGCGCACTGACGTGCCCGGCCGCACGCGGCTGTTGGCCGACTTTCACATCGTGCTCGCGCGCATGCTGGGCAATGAGGTGCTGGCCCAGTTGTTGTCCGATCTGCTGAGCCGCTCGTCGCTGATTTCACTGATGTACCAGTCCTCGCATTCGGCCGACCAGTCGCAGCAAGAGCATGTGTCGATTGTCGATGCGTTGGAGAGGCGGGACGCGCGCGCTGCGGCCCGGTTGATGGCGCAGCACATTGCCGCGGTCGAGCAAAACCTGCGCTTCGATCCACAAGCGCCGACCGCTGCGCCGCAAGCCTCCATCAACGCGAGACAAGCGTGAACAACACCAACTCTTCTTCAAGCTATCCGCGTGATCTGCGCGGCCACGGCCGCCACCCGCCGCCAGCGCGTTGGCCAGGCAATGCGCGCGTCGCGCTGCAGTTCGTGCTGAACTACGAGGAGGGCGGTGAGAACTCGGTGCTGCACGGTGATGCGGGCAGCGAGCAGTTCCTGTCCGAGATGTTCAGTCCGCCATCGTTTGAGGCCCGGCACCTCAGCATGGAGAGCATCTACGAATACGGCTCGCGTGTCGGTGTCTGGCGCATCCTGCGCGAATTCGAACGCCGGTCGTTGCCGTTGACGGTCTTTGGCGTCGGCATGGCGCTGGAGCGCAGCCGTGAAGTCACCGCAGCGTTCATCGAGTTGGGGCACGAGATCGCCTGCCACGGCTGGCGCTGGATCAGCTACCAGGGTCTGGACGAGGCCACCGAACGCGAACACATGGCGACCGCGATGGCGCGCATCCAGGCGCTGACCGGTGAGCGGCCGCTGGGTTGGTACACCGGCCGCGACAGCCCGAACACCCGACGCCTGGTGGCCGATTTCGGCGGATTCGAGTACGACAGCGATCACTACGGTGACGACTTGCCGTTCTGGCTGCAGGTGCGAAAGACCGCAGGCGACTTGGCGCCCCATCTGGTGGTGCCCTACACGCTGGACGCCAACGACATGCGGTTCGCGCTACCACAGGGTTACTCGCATGGCGATGAATTCTTCCAGTACCTGCGCGATGCCTTCGACGTCCATTACGCCGAGGGCGACGAACAGCCGTCGATGATGAGCATCGGCATGCACTGCCGTTTGCTCGGTCGCCCGGGTCGGATGCGTGCGTTGCAGCGATTTCTCGACCACGTTCAGGCCCGCGATCGCGTCTGGGTGACGCGCCGTATCGACATTGCACGCCACTGGAAGACCGTGCACCCTTTCGACCCCGCCACCGCCTTTGTTTGGGAGTGAACCTTTTGCTAACCCTCGAGCAGATCAATGCCGCCACCGACGACGAATTCGTCGCGCTGCTGGACGGCAGCTATGAGCACTCGCGCTGGATCGCGCAGCGCGCAGCGCCGCAGCGGCCCTTCGCCAGCCTGGTCCAACTCAAGCTCGCGCTGGTGCGGGTGGTCAGTCAAGCTGGCCGCGATGCGCAGCTGGCACTGATCCGCGCCCATCCCGAGTTGGCCGGCAAGGCCATGGTCAGCCAGACCTTGACGGCAGAGTCGAGCCATGAGCAGCGCAAGGCCGGCCTGACCGATTGCACCGCGGCAGAGTTCGACCGCCTCCAGCAGCTCAACACCGACTACAAAAGCCGTTTCGGTTTCCCCTTCATCCTGGCGGTGCGCGGACCCAGGGGGCTAGGGCTGAACAAGGCCGAGATCATCGACAGCTTGGCGCGACGTCTCAGTAACCACCCGGACTTCGAGCGCGCCGAGTGCCTGCGCAACATCCACCGCATTGCCGAGATCCGTCTCGACGACAGGTTTGGCCACAGTCCTGAACTGGGCAACCTGGTCTGGGACTGGGCCGAACAACTGGCGCTGCACAGCGACCCGGGCTATGCCGAGCGCGGCGAGCTCACCGTCACCTA
>CALQBT020000184.1 GCA_943328885.2 Bordetella parapertussis
CGCAGGTGAAACCATGAAACACCTGCGCCGGCAGGAAGTCTTGGTAGTAAGGCGGCGGCACTTGCTTCAGGATTTCCCGCCAGGCCTCAGTCGGTCCGCCGATCAGAATCGTGTAGGCGAAGGACGCGTCGGGGCGTCGCTCGAAACGGGCGACGCGACCCTCTTCGACACGCAGCGAATAATTGTCCGCCCCGACGAAAAACCGGATATCAACGTTCCAGTAACGGGCGACCAACGCCCATTCCGGGTCAGCAGCGAGACCCTCGCGAATGGCGTCGACCGGCAGTGTCAAGGAGGCTTGCATTTTTTCCTTCCAAATTTGTCGACTTGGAAGTGCAAAGTTGGTGATTGAGCATACAGGAGCTGAAGCCGTCAGGTTGGCAACCGCCCTCAGCGAGAGTCGCCGGCCGGTCAGTCGCCCTTGAAGCCGGACGCTTTGACCACCGGCCCCCAACGTTCGGTGTCGCGCTTCATGATGGCCGCCAGATCGGCAGGGCTGCCGCCGGTGGGCTCCAGGCCGAGCTTGGCGAAGCGCTCTTTGACCTCAGGTGCCTCGAGGGCCTTGTTGACCGCGGCGTTGAGCTGCCGCACGGTGGCCGCGCTCGTCTTCGCCGGCGCGTAGACGGCGAACCAGCTCGTGCCTTCGACACCCTTCAAGCCGGCTTCAGCAAAAGTCGGCACGTCGGGCAGCAGCGGGCTGCGCGCAGCACCCGAGGTCGCCAGGATGCGGGTCTTGCCGCCGCGGTGCATCTCGATCTGGTCGACCAGCGTGTCGATGCCCGAGCTGACCTGGTTGCCGACCAGCGCGTTCATCAACGGGCCGCCACCGTTGAAAGGCACGTGGACGAGGTCGATCCCGGCACCGCGCGAGATCATCACGCCGAAGAAATGCGGCAGGCTGCCCGGCGCAGGACTGCCGAAGTTGGCTTGCGCCGCATTGGCCTTGAACCAGGCCACCAGGTCCTGCACGCTCTTGGCCGGGTGGCCGGTGTTGACCGAAAGTCCGAACTGGAAGTTGGCGACATGCGCCACCGGCGCGAAATCGGCCAGCGGGTCGTAGGTCAGCTTGCTGAAAACCAGCGGCGCGAGCACCGGCACGACGATCGGCGCGAGCATCAAGGTGCTGCCATCCGGCGCGGCGTCCTTGAGCATCGTCGCTGCGATGCGGCCGCCGGCGCCCGGCTTGTTCTCGACGACGACGCTGTGCTTGAGCTCGGCGGCAAGCCGTTCAGCGATCAGCCGCGCGGCGATGTCGGCCGAGCCGCCGGGCGCAAAGCCGACGAGCAAGCGCACGGGCTTGTCGACTTGCGCGTGGGCGCAGATGGCCACTGCGAACAGCGCGGCGAGCGCAACAGCTTGCTTGATCAGTCGGTTCATCCATCACTCCAGTTGCCACGAACATAAAAGCCGCCGCCATCATGCCAATTCCCGGCGCCGGGTCTCGGGTGAATACCCCGAGACCGGTGTTGCCCGGCGTTGCGCCAGGCTCTTGGCATACTGGCGGCATGAAAATGGACGCTTGGCGGCGACAGCCGTCTTCCTATGCGCTGCAAGGCGAGTTGATGCCGCGCTACACCGATGTCGACCTCTGGCGGCACCTCAACAACGCGGCGCTGATCTCGATGCACGACGAGAACTGCCAGCGTTGGCTGCGCGGCGTCTTCGGTGCCAGCGTCTGGCGCCAAGCCGAACCGGCGATCGCCACCTTGGCCCAGGCAACGGATTTCCTGGCCGAAGGGCAATACCCCGAGCCGCTGGCCACCGGCACCCGCTTGCTCGGGTTCGACGCGCAGAGCTTCCGGCTGGGATCGGCGTTGTTTCAGAACGGGTCTTGCATCGGTCTGCACGAGGCGACGCTGGCGGTCTGGGACAAAGGCCTGCCGGTGGCGCTGCCCAGCGCTGTGACCGACGCGCTGCACGCTGCCGCTACCCGGCAGCATGAGCCCCCGGCCTTGGACAGCGCAGCGCCCGCATCGCCAGTGCCCGGACCGGTGCCGACGATCGGCGATTTGCCTTGGCAAATCGCGCTGAGCTCACGCTTTTCGGACAGCGATGCGCGAAGCCAGACCAGCGACGCCAGCGTCGCACGCTATGCCGAGCAGACGCGGGTCGAGTTCCTGACACAGGCCTTCGGGGACATGCGCCGGGCCTCGACCACCGGCTTCATCGTCGGCCATGTGGCCGCGCGCTGGCTTCAGCGCCGTCGACCGGCCGCCGAATGGCGGAGCGGTTGCGGCATCACCCGTCTGGGCGAGCGCTCGATCACCGTGCGCGGCGCGCTGTTCGACGGCGATGTCTGCCACGCGGTCTACGACACGGTGATGGTCGTGATCGACCGCGAAACACGCCGCAGCGCCGCCTTGCCGGATGACTCGCGCGCCCTGCTCGAGACCTATCGTCTGCGCGGCGGCCTGCCGGCCGAGGGCGTCAGCAGCCGCTGAGCAGGCGAAGATCAGCTGCCGCCGAAAGGCCGTACACCGAACAGCTGTTGGTGGCCCCAGAAAGCCAGCAGCGCCCACAGCGCCGACCCCAGCAGCAAGGTCAAGATCGTGGCCGCCGCGTTGCCGGCGGGATAGCGCTGGGCGCCGGCCCGATCGCGGCGCCTGGCCGAGCGGAAATCCAGCACCGCCCAGACCAAAAAGCCGCCGAACAGCAGCAGGTCGGCCTGCGTGTTGTTGGCCAGCAGATGCGCCAGCGCCCAGACCTTGACCGACAGCACCATCGGGTGGTGTAGCCTGGCTTTCAAGCTGTTGCGCGGCACATAGGCCGCCACCAGCAGCACGAGGGCCCCCAGCATCAGCAGGCCCGCCAGATGACGCGTCCACAGCGGGCTGGCCCACAGCACCTGGGGTGCCAGACGGGCCTGGCCATAGCCCCAGACGATCAGCCCGAAGCCGACCAGCGAGACCACCGTGTACAGCGCTTTCCAGGCCATCGGACCACGCCGGGCGATCCACCGGCTGCGCCCGTCATCGGCGACGATGCGCGCTGAATGCATGCCCAGAAACAACAGCAAACCCAGAATCAACGCGCCCATGATGGTTTCCTGTCGTGGATGGTGGGCTGATTCTGCCCGCGCGCGCAGGTCGCCGGCCCGACAGGGTCGATGACCACCGCGCCGCTATGCTGAAACTATCCTCCAAACCGACCCCTAGCCGATGACCAACGCCCACCCCGCCCGCCTGATCAAGCACTACTGGGAAGACTTCGGCGCCGGCACGGTGCGCGAGTCCGGCGAGATGGCGGTCAGCCGCGAGGCTGTGCTCGAGTTCGCGCGCCAGTTCGACCCGCAACCCTTCCACCTCGACGACGAGGCCGCAGCCGGCTCGCTGTTCGGCCGCCTGTCGGCCAGCGGCTGGCACACCTGCGCGATGGCGATGCGCATGATGTGCGATGACTACCTGCTCGATTCGGCCAGCCTGGGCAGCCCAGGCATAGACCAGCTCAAGTGGCTCAAGCCGGTCTGCCCCGGCGACACGCTGAGCATGCGCATGACAGTGCTCGAAGCCAGGGTGATGAACAGCCGGCCGGGCGTGGGTCTGGTGCGATCGCGGTGGGAGGTGCTCAACCAGCGCCACGAGCCGGTGCTGACGATGGAAGGCTGGGGCATGTTCGGTCGCCGCCCCGCGGCTTAAACCGACGCCCAAGCGGGCTCACGGCGCTGGCTGGCGGCCCAGGTGGAGCTGCCACAGCCGCGCCAGATCGGCGCCGCCGTCAGCACCCTGGACCGCCGCAAAACTGCGTCGGGCCTCGTCGAGTTGACCGGCACGCCACTGGGCAAGGCCCAGGTGAAGCTGCGCTTCGTCAGCGCGGCGCAAGCCGCCCAAGGCCAGTCCGTGCCGCATCAGCGCCAGCGCGCGCTCATGCGCACCGGAGGCCGACAGCGCCAAGCCCAGGCTGAAGGCCGCGTTGCCGTCCTGGGCCTTGAGCGCGGCAGCCTCCCCTTCGGCCAGACCGGCGCGGTCTTGTGCGGCGGCCCTGGTCGCCGCCTCGCGCAGCTTGCGGTCGGCCGCAGCGTTCTCGTCCTTGCCGAGCAGTCCACTCGCAAAGCCCTCGTCGAGCAAGACCTGGGCCTCGGCTGGCAAGCCGGCTTGCTGCGCTCGGTAAGCCATGTCGCCCAGCTCGTCCGCCGCCAACACAGCGCCGATGGCCCGGCGCAAGCGGTAGACATCGAGCTGCAGCCGCTCCTGGGCAAAGCCTTCGCGTCGGACGACGCGGGCGAGCAGTTCGGCCCAGTATTCGAGTTTGCCGGTGCTCGCCGCCAGTCTTTCCAGCGTTGCGATGTAAGCCGGCATGTCCTTGACCGCGCTCTGGCTGGCAGCCAGCAGGCGCAGCGTGGCCTCGGGGCTGGTGCGTTTGGCGGACTCGTCGGCCGCAAGCTGAGGCGCCAGCTCACGCAACACGCCGGCGTGGTCACCCAACACGCTGAGCACCTGCGGGTAGAGCCTGCGCATCTCGCCGCTGTTGCCGCCTTCGGCCAGATAGGTCTTCATCCAGCGCGCGGCTCTTTCGTAGGCCTTTTGCTGGAGCAGCAACTTCACGGTGGTCTCGGTGATCGCCAGCCGCTCAGCCGCTGGGAGCAGCGGCGACTCGATCACCGACTCGAACAAAGCGACCGCGCTGGCCAGCTCGCCGACACCGAAGGCTGCAGGCGCCTTGAGCCGCAGGATGATGTAGCGCTCATACGGCGTCAGCGAAGGCATGGCCTCGGCCTCGGCCAAGCGCGCCAAAGCGTCCTTGAAATGGCCGGCCTTGAGCGCGTCTTGCGCCGCCTGCAGCGGTTTACCAACTGCGGCGCTCAAGGTCGGGCCTGAGGCAGCGCCGGCAGGCGCGCTCGCTGCGGTCTGGGCCTGCGCACCCGCTGCGGCAACTGCCAGCAGGCCGGCGAGCATCCGCTGGCGCCACCGTGACCCGGTTGGCAAGCGTCCATCGGCGCGACGAAAAGAGGTCTGGTAGAGGTTCACGGCGGCGGGCAGCCCGAAGAGCGAAGCCGCGAGTGTAGTCAGCCGCCAAGCTTGCCCAGCCGTGGCGCAGACGCAAAAACGGCGGCCCAAGCCGCCGTCCTCACCAGCTCAGTGGCAGCTCAACGCACCGGCGTGATACCCGCAATCGCCCACTCGCTCTTGCCGTCCGCCGGGCGCACCAGATGCCAGTGCTCGTTGAAGGGCTCGACGCCCGCATCGACCGCCTCACGGATCAGACCGTGGAAGCGCACCGTGACGATGTCGTTGCCGTTCTCGACCACGGCCTCAATCACCTGGGCGTCGATCTGCACTACATCGGTCTGCTGCTTGGCATTGCCGCGATCCTGTAAGTCCGTTCGCAGCGAAGCAAACAACTCAGGCGTGGTGAACTTGCGCAAGTCGTCGAGGTTGGCCGCATCGTTGGCCGCCTGCATCCGGGTGAAGACCATCTTGGCCAGGCGCTCGAAATCGGCCGCCGCCATACCGCCCGGCAACACTGGGGGTGCCGCCACCGTGCCGGCTGCAGCAAAGCTAGGCGCCTGTGGCGCAGTGTCGAACGCGGTGCGGGCCATCGCCACCGGTTCCGGGTTGGGGGTCGGCTGCCAGTTGGCCGGTGCAGGCGCGCCAGCGCCTGCGAGCTGAGGCCCACCGCGCGAACCCCCCATGCGGCTCATCACGAAGCGAATCACGAAGAAGGCCACGCCCGCCACCAGCACCATCATCAGGATGTTGCTTATCGCCTCGCCCATGCCTGCGCCCATGCCGAAGTGGCTGAACAGCGCAGCAATGCCGATGCCTGCGGCCAGACCGGCCAGCGGGCCCATCCAGGACCGCTTGGGCGGGGGCGCAGCAGGGGCAGCGGGTGCTGCTGGAGCGGCAGCCGGCGCAGCGTTGTGAGCCGGTGCGGCCGGCTTGTCCGGCGCGGCGCGCTGCATCCCGGCCGGTTTGTCCGCGCCCAGGCGCTTGGCGTCGGCGTCCGTAGGGGACAGGCTCAGGCTGAGCGCGGTAACAGTCATCGAAATCGCAAGCAGCAGGTGTTTCACAGCATTTGTCTCCAAAAAAACAAGGGCTCAGCCCAAGGGTGAGAAGGTGTATGAGCCTGTCGAGGGTAACTCAGTTCCCTCAGCAAACC
>CALQBT020000185.1 GCA_943328885.2 Bordetella parapertussis
CCCCCGGTGGGGTAGCCCGCGACGTCGAACAAGTCCTTCACGCCGAAGCACAAGCCTGTCAGCGGCCCAGTGGCTGCACGCGCCACCGGGGCGTCGGGGTAAGGGACGAAAGCGTGGGCGGGATCGTGCAGTGGCATGGTCTGTCCTGGTTGGCGCGGCGAGGTTTTCCGGCTCGCCACAGTGTCGGTGATGTGGCGGCGCCGCATCAGCGCGCGGATCACGGGCTGATGCGCGCGATACTTGACGTGCTGCGGCCTATTGCGAGTGCCGCCTGGAGATGACGCTGATGAGAAAGTCTGTCCAATCCATGGTCGATGAGGCGATGGCCGTCATCACCACCTACAGCGTCGACGACGCGCGCGACCTGCATGGCCGCGACGATGTGCTGTTCGTCGACCTGCGCGACCCGCGCGAACTCGAGCGCGAGGGCGTGATCCCCGGTGCTTTTCACGCACCGCGCGGCATGCTTGAGTTCTGGGTCGACCCCGAGTCGCCCTACCACAAGCCGGTGTTCAGCGAGCCGGGCAAGCGCTACGTGCTGTTTTGCGCCGGCGGCTGGCGCTCCGCGCTGTCGACCCGCACGCTGCAGCAGATGGGCCTGGAAGAAGTCGGCCATATCGAGGGTGGCTTTGGC
Source organism: Bordetella parapertussis (assembly GCA_943328885.2). Taxonomy (GTDB): domain Bacteria; phylum Pseudomonadota; class Gammaproteobacteria; order Burkholderiales; family Burkholderiaceae_C; genus Pseudaquabacterium; species Pseudaquabacterium parapertussis_A. The sequence goes on from CALQBT020000185.1 coordinate 635, forward strand.
GCTTGGAAAGCCGCCGGCGCGCCCGTGGCCGACAAGGCCGCTGCGGCACCGCGCAGCAAGCCTGGCGCTGCGTGACTCTCTCGGTAGGTGTCAGCCCAGGCCTTGAGCCGCCTGGCCGCGCAGCATCCCGGCGACCCGATCGGCCATCGCCAGGCTGGCGGTCAGCCCGGGCGACTCGATGCCGAACAGATTGACCAAGCCGGCCACGCCGTGTGTCTCGGCGCCGTCGATGCGGAAATCGGCCGCAGGCTCACCCGGCCCGCTGATCTTGGGCCGCAGACCGGCGTAGCCCGGCTGCAGCGTGCCGTCGGCCAGCGCAGGCCAGTAGCGGCGCACCTCGGCGTAGAAGGCCTCGGCCTCGGCCGGATCCACGCTGTAGTCGAGCTGGTCGACCCAGCGAAAGCTCGGACCGAAACGAGCCTGGCCACCGAGGTCCAGCGTCAGGTGCACGCCCAGGTGGCTGCTCTGGCCTGGCGCAGGGTAGACCAGGCGCGAGAACGGCGCGCGGCCGCTGAGCGTGAAATAACAGCCTTTGGCCAAGCGCTCGCGTGGCACATGGGCTGGCGCCAGGCCGGCCAGCGTTCGCGCCAACGCCGGTGCGTCCAAGCCTGCGCTGTTGACCACGCAGGCCGCGCGCAGCGTCATCGCGTCCGTGCCGGCCGTGTTGACGTCGAGTTCAATGCCTTGCGGCGTGATGCGCCCGCCTTGCACCCGGGCGCCCAGCGCCAGCACCGCGCCGGCGCGCTCGGCGTCGCCTAGCAAGGCCAGCATCAGCCCATGGCTGTCGATGATGCCGGTCGACGGCGACAGCAGCGCGCCCACGCAGTGCAGCGCCGGCTCCATCGCGATGGCCTGGGCCGCCGACAGCGGCTGCAGGTCGTGCACGCCGTTGGCCGCTGCGGTGACGCGCAGCCGATCGAGCGCGGCCATCTCATCAACGCTTGTCGCGACGATGAGCTTGCCACAGCGCTGGTGGGCCACGCCGTGGCTGGCGCAGTAGTCGTAGAGCAGGCGATTGCCCTGCACGCAGAGCGCCGCCCGCAGCGAACCGGTTGGGTAGTAGATGCCGGCGTGGATGACCTCGCTGTTGCGCGAGCTGATGCCGGTGCCAAAAGCGTTCTCGGCCTCCAGCACGATCACCTCCCGGCCGGCGAGTGCCAGCGCGCGCGCCACCGCCAGGCCGACGACACCGGCGCCGACCACCACTGCGTCGACCTGCTCCATGGCGGGTCGGACTCAGATGCCGCCGGCCACCAGCGCGGCCACCGCCTCGCCGACTTGCGTGGTGTTGGCCGCGCCGCCCAGGTCGGGTGTTCTCGGGCCGTCGCGCAGCACGGTCGTGATCGCGCGCATCACCGCGTCGTGTGCTTCGCGATGGCCGAGGAAGTCGAGCATCATCGCCGCCGACCAGATCATCGCCACCGGGTTGGCGATGTTGCGGCCGTAGATGTCGGGCGCCGAACCGTGCACCGGCTCGAACAGGCTGGGGAACTTGCGCTCGGGGTTCAGGTTGGCCGATGGCGCGATGCCTATCGTGCCGGTGCAGGCCGGCCCCAGGTCGGACAGGATGTCGCCGAACAGGTTGGTCGCCGCGACCACATCGAAGCGCTGGGGCTGCAGCACGAAGCGCGCGGCCAGGATGTCGATGTGCTGCTTGTCCCAGCTGATGTCGGGGTGGCGGGCGGCGGCCTCGGCCGCGCGCTCGTCCCACCAGGGCATCGAGATCGCGATGCCATTGCTTTTGGTGGCCACCGTCACGTGTTTGCGTTCGCGGCTGCGGGCCAGGTTGAAGGCGTAGTTCAGCAAGCGCTCGCTGCCATGGCGGGTGAAGATCGACTCCTGCACCACGAACTCGCGTTCAGTGCCGGCAAAGGCCACGCCACCGACCGCGCTGTACTCGCCTTCGGTGTTCTCGCGCACGATCAGCATGTCAATCTCGCCGGGTTTTCTGTTCGCCAAGGGGCAGGGCACGCCCTCGAACAGCCGCGCTGGCCGCAGGTTGATGTACTGGTCGAACTCACGCCGGAACTTCAGCAGCGAGCCCCACAGCGAGACATGGTCGGGCACCGCGGCCGGCCAGCCCACCGCACCGAACAGGATCGCGTCCATGCCGCCGATCTGATCCTTCCAGTCGTCGGGCATCATCTGGCCGTGTTGGGCGTACCAGTCGCAGCTGGCCCAGTCTATCGGCCTGAAGTCCAGCGCCAAGCCGAAGCGCTTGACGGCGGCTGCCAGCACACGCTGGCCCTCGGGCATCACTTCGCGGCCGATGCCGTCGCCTGGGATGATCGCGATGCGTTGGGTCTGGCTCATGGAGAGGTCTCTGGCTGTGGGGAATGCGCGGATGCTAGACCATCTCGCCGACGCGGCTGTCGAGCGCAGCCACTGGCAGATTCCCGCCATGACCTAGGTCAAGCCGTGAAAGGCCTGCGGCCTGTAGCCTGCCGACTGCTCACCGACGGCCGCTGTGCGGCGCGAATCCTCATGCCGAATGCTTCTGAACCCGTTCCCGCCCATCTGCTGTCCGCCTGGGCGGCCAGCGGGCTGAACGCGATGACGCTGGCTGGCCGGCGGCTGCTGCCGATCATCCAGGGCGGCATGGGCGTGGGGGTGTCGGCGCACCGATTGGCCGGCGCTGTCGCGGCCCAAGGCGGGGTGGGCACGCTCAGCGCGGTGGATCTGCGGCGCCACCACCCTGACTTGATGGCGCGAACCCAGGGTCTGTCGTCGCGGGTCGGCTGCGATGCCGACACCAAGGTTCAGATCGATGCCGCCAACCTCGAGGCCGTCGATCGCGAGGTCAAGGCAGCGCGCGCCGCCGCTGGCGGCTGCGGCTTGATCGCGATGAACGTGATGCGCGCGGTCAGCGACTATGTGGCTTATGTCCGGCGCTCGCTTGAGGCCGGCGTCGACATGGTGGTGGTGGGTGCCGGCCTGCCGCTGGACTTGCCCGACCTGGCGGCCGACCACCCCAAGGCCTTGCTGGTGCCCATCCTCAGTGACGCCCGCGGCGTGGCCTTGGTGGTCAAGAAGTGGGAGCGCAAGAAGCGCCTGCCCGACGCGATCGTGATCGAGCACCCGCGGCTTGCTGGAGGCCACCTCGGGGCGGCCAGGATTGCCGATCTGAACGATCCGCGCTTCGATTTCGAGCGCGTGATCCCCGAATCGCTGGACTTCCTGCGCCAGGCCGGGCTGGAGGGCCGGATACCGCTGATCGCCGCCGGTGGCATCCGCCGCTGCGAGGACATCGCACGCATCCAGGGCCTGGGCGGCGCGGGGGTGCAACTCGGCACGCCGTTTGCCGTGACCCACGAGTGCGACGCCAGCGACGAGTTCAAGCGCGTGCTGGCCGAGGCCCGCGATGAAGACCTGGTCGAGTTCATCAGTGTCGCTGGCTTGCCGGCGCGCGCGGTGGCCACGCCTTGGCTCAAGGCCTACCTGAAGATCGAGCCCAGGTTGCAGACGGTGGCCAGGTCCAAGTCGCGCTGCACCAAGGCTTTCGATTGCCTGGCCCACTGCGGCTTGCGCGACGGTCTGCCCGGCTGGGGCCAGTTCTGCATCGACAACCAGCTTGCCGCGGCGCTGCGGGGTGACCTCAAGAAGGGCTTGTACTTTCGCGGCGCTGGCGCCCTGCCCTTCGGCGCGCAGATCCGCAGCGTGCGCGAGCTGATCGAGCGCTTGCTGATGCCTGGCTTGGCGCTGCCCCAGGCGGCTCTGGCCTGAACCGCACCAGCCCTGGTCTGGGCGCTCGCCGGGGCGGCTTGTGGCAGACTGCCGCCTCCTTCAACTGATCGAGATCGACCCATGACCGCAGCCGCTCCGCACAACCGAATCGCTCTGGTCACCGGCGCTGGCTCGGGCATCGGCCTGGCCTGTGCGGCGGCCCTGCTGGCCGATGGCTGGCGGGTGGTCTATGCCGGCCGCAGGGCCGAGACGCTCGCCACGGCCATCGCGCGGGCCGGCGACCCCTGGGGCGACACCGCCGATCGGGCGATGGCCTGGCCCTGCGACGTCGGTGACGAGCACGCGGTGGCCGCGATGTTCGATGCTGTTCGCGTGCGTTTCGGTCGGCTCGACCTGCTGTTCAACAACGCCGGCATCTCGTCGCCGGGGCTCAGCCCCGACGAGTTGGACGCCGCGAGTTGGCGCCGCGCCGTCGACACCAATCTCAACGGTGCGTTTTTCTGCCTGTCGCAGGCCTTCAAACTGATGCGCGCGCAGTCGCCGATGGGTGGGCGCATCATCAACAACGGCTCGATCTCGGCCCATGCGCCGCGGCCGGGCTCGATCGCCTACACCGCCACCAAACACGCGATCACCGGGCTGACCCGTGCCGCCGCGCTGGACGGCCGGGCGTTCGACATCGCAGTGGGGCAGATCGACATCGGCAATGTCGCGAGCGACATGACCGAGCGCATGGTCAAGGGCGTGCCGCAGGCCGACGGCAGCATCAAGCCCGAGGCGCGTATGGAGGTGAGCTCGGTGGCTGATGGCTTCATGACGATGGCGCGCTTGCCGCCAGGCGCCAACATCTTGTTCATGACGGTGATGGCGACCAAGATGCCGTTTGTCGGGCGCGGCTGAGGCCTGCTGCAGGCTGCGTTAGCGAATCCTGCGACCCGTCTCGACGGGTTTGATCGGCGCACTGGTGGCGATCTGGCAGCATCGGGATTCGATGGACTCTGTTTTCACCGCTGACCCTGTTCACGCCTTGCCGGTGCAGGCCGGTCGCGCCGGGAGGTTGTGGCCGTCGCGGCAGCTTGGGCGGTCGTCACTGGCGCAGTGCCTGACCCTGGCGCTGCTGGTCCATGTGCTGCTGGTGTTGGTGCTAGGCAACACGCCGGGCGGCAGCGCTCGTCCCGGTGAAGGCGTTTGGGGTGCGATCAACATCCGCTTGCAGGGCGAAGCAGCGGACGGGCAAGGCCAGTCCAGCGTCGACACCGAGATACAAAGCGGTCAGCGCGGCCAGGCGGCTCAAGCCCGCTGGGGCGGCTGGGTGCGGCCACCGGATGACTCGACAGCGCCCGGTGCGGCGAGGCAAGGGCGCTGGCAAGCCCCCGCCAACGGCCAGGCCGTGGTCGACACAGAGCCGCCTGGCGTGGCTGCGCAGCTTGAGCCGTTGACGGCCGCCCCCACCAGCGAGCCCACCGCCAGGTCGGTGCCGACCGTGCCGGCCCCTGCCGCCGCGCTGACGCCTTTGGTGCCACCGGTCGCGGCGACGGCAACAGCCCCGCCCCCGGCGCTGAGTCGAGCGCCAGCGCCAGTACCGGCACCTGCGCATGTTGCGACACCCTCGCCATCGACCGTACAGGCGCCCGTACCGGCGCCTATACCTTCGCCTGTACCTTCGCCTGTACCAGCGCCTGTGCTCGAGCCGGCCGCGCCCGAGTTGCCCGCCCCGCGCCGCCTGCGCCTGGCTGAGCGTCCCGCGTCTATCCAGCCCTTGCCCGCCGCGGC
>CALQBT020000186.1 GCA_943328885.2 Bordetella parapertussis
CATTGCCATAGGGCACCGGGTCGAAGGTCTTGGGTGCGGCCAAGGGCTGCACCCGGGGCTTGGCCTCGCGGCGCTGCGCTTCGATCCAGACCTGTAGGTCCTGGTTTTCAGCCTCGCAACCACCAAGCAGACCGCCGATCACAACCAGCCACAACATGGGCCAGTGCGCAAGACCGGCCCTTCTGGTCGCGCGCGTAGCGCTCACTTGCGCACCCCCTTGGCCTTGGCTTCGGCCTCGACGCGGGCCTTGCGCAACTCGGCCAACTCGGTGGCATCGAGGTAGCGGTAAGTTCGCGCCACCGCGTCCATCGTCACCAGACCCGTGCTGTCTTTGGTCGCTGCTGCGATGGCCAGGTTGTGCAGCGTGACGATGCGCGAGAGCTTGGCCAGATCGGCGGTGAAAGCGCCGATGTCGTGGAAGCGTCCCGTCACCCGCAAGCTGATCGGCAGCACCGCGTAGTAGTCCTTGATCTCCACCTGACCGGGACGGAACAGCTCGAACTGCAGGCCGCGACCGATGCCGGCCTGGTTGATGTCCGACAACAGCGCGTCCATCTCGGCCCGGCCGGGAAGCTGGCGCTCGAGCTGGGTGACATATTCCTGCACCTGCTGCTTCTGCTTGCGCAATTCGGACAAATTGACCGCCTGCCCCAGCTTGGCGCGGTAATCGTCCTTGAGCAGCGCTTCGACCCGGCGTTCGGCCTCGAGTTGATCTGCGGCAGCGCTGACGAGCAGCAGCCAGCCCAGCAGCAGTGCCAGCGCGCCAGCGCCGCTCCAGGCGCAGAGCTTGGGCAACAGTGGCCATTGGCCGGGCCGGCGCCGGTTCAAGCCTCTGAACTGCAGCGACAGGCTGTCGAAGACCGTCGTCAGATCGAGCTTCATCGCATCGGTCTTGTGGGCCATCGCCGGCTAGACGGCTTTGCGGCCGCTGGCGGAGCCTGACACAGGCGCTGATGCGGCAGCAGCCGGCTGCTTGACAGCGACTTTGACCGCGAACTCGTAGAGTCGCCGCTGATCGCGCAGTCCTGCGGTCGGCGGCAACATGACGGCCTTGATCTCGAGCAGTTCCATGCGGTCCAACCACGCCGAGCGGCTCTGGGTGTTGCGCAAAAACTCCGACACCCGCTCGTTGGTTTGCGCCAAGCCGCTGAGCAGCACCAGGTTATCGGTCTGCTTCAGGCTGACGAGGTAGAGGCCCTCGGGGCTGAGTCGCACCAGCTCATCGAGCAAGTGCACCGGCAGGTTGCGGTTGAGTTGCAGGTCTTCAACCGCGGCCTGGCGCGCCTTCAGGCCGTCGATCTCGGCACGCAGGTTGGCGATGTCCTTGATCTGACCCTCCAGGCGGCCAATCTCGGTGCGCAAGAAACTGTTGCGCGCTTGCTGGAGCTGGGCCAAGCCCTGCAAGCCGCCGTACCAAAGCACGGCGATCAGCACGCCAGCGGCAGCCGCCAAGCCGAGAGCGCCGAAGAATTCGCGTTGCCGCTGGCGGCGTCGCGCCTCCCGGTGCGGCAACAGGTTGATGAGGATCATGGCAGAAACCTCCGCATCGCCAGGCCGCAGGCCGTCAGATAGGACGGAGCCTCCTTGAGCACCTGCGCTTCGCGCAATCCTGTGCCGATCTTCATGCCTTCGAACGGGTTGACAACGCTCGTGGTGAAGCCGGTCCGCTCGCTGACCCGTTCCTTGAGACCCGGCAGCGTCGCGGTAGAGCCGGCCAACAAAACGTAATGCACCTTGTGGTGCGGCGTGCTGGTGAAAAAGTACTGCAGCGCGCGACCGACCTCTTGCGACAGGCTGTCGACGAAAGGCGCCAGCACAGCGTCGCTAAAGTCCCCAGGCAAGCCGCCAGCGAGCCTCTTCTGTTCTGCCTCGTCCAAGGACAGGCCATATTGGCGCGAGATCAAGGCGCTCAGCTGTGAGCCGCCGAAAGCCTGGTCACGTTCGTAGAGCAACTCGCCCTCGCGAAGCACTTTCAGGCTGGTGCTGTCGGCGCCGATCTCGAACAAGGCGACCAGCGCATCGCGGCCGGCGTCGGGCAGATTGGCCACCAAGCGGCTGATCGCCAGCAGTGCGGCATGGGTGTCTATGTCGAGGATCGCCGGTTTCAAGCCCGCGGCTTCGGCCAGGCCCTGCCGATCCTGCACCCGTTCCTTGCGCGAGGCAGCGATCAGCACCTCGACATCGGCGGCGGCATTGGGGTGGGTGCCGACGATGCAGAAATCCAGGCTCACGTCATCCAGCGAAAAGGGGATGAAATGACTGGCCTCGGACTCGACCTGCAACTCCAACTCTTCATCACGCAGCCCGGCCGGCACCATGATGCGCTTGGTGATCACTGCCGATGGCGGCATCCCCATCACCACCAGCCGCGTCTTGCTGCCACAGCGCGCCAGCAGCTTTCGAACGGCAGCAGCCACCTCGTCGAACTTCTCGATCTGGCCATCCATGATCCAGCCCTTCTCGAAGGGCTCGCTGGCCAGACGCTCGAGAACATAATCACCGGAAGACGACAGCCCAAGCTCGACCAGTTTGGCGCTGGAAGCGCTGATGTCCAGCCCGATCATCGGCACGTGCTTGCGGCCCAGCAACAGGTCCAAAAAGCTCATGGATGACGTCTCCCAACGGCCGACAAAGCTGGCAACACTCGATATCTTGAAAAAGATGCTAGCAGCAAAGTCCGTGCCGTTCTAGGCCCGAAATGACGGGTAACAGCTGGCTGCGTTGAAATATGCCGAGCTACGGGTCGCCGCGCAGCAGAACTTGCAGCCAGCTTCGCGGCGCGAAGCGTTGCGGCCTGACCAAAGGCCTTCGATACACTCTGGCGCTCCATGAGCGACACCGAGCACGCCCCGGCGGCGCCCCGAGCTTCCAAACCAGCGCAGCCCAGTCCCAAGCGGCAGCTCGCACGCGCGCTGCTGGCGCCGCTGGGCTGGCTCGTGGCCGCGGGCTTGGCAGCCCTGCTGACAGGCGCGCTGCTGCTGGCGATGGCCTTGGCTGTGGCCTACCCCAACCTGCCCGAAGTCAGCGGGCTGACCGACTACCGGCCCAAGCTGCCGCTGCGGGTGATTTCGGCCGACGGCGTGCTGTTGGGCGAGTTCGGCGAGGAGCGGCGCATCTACACCCCGATCGCGCAGATCCCGAAGGTGATGCAAGAAGCGGTGTTGGCGATCGAGGATGCGCGCTTCTACCGCCACCATGGCGTGGACTACATCGGCGTGATCCGTGCCGGGCTGGCGCAGTTCAACAAGGCCAAAAGCCAGGGCGCATCCACCATCACGATGCAGGTGGCGCGCAACTTCTACCTCTCGACCGAGAAGACCTTCACCCGAAAGATTTACGAGATCTTGCTGGCACTGAAGATCGAGAACCAGCTCACCAAGCCGCAAATCCTGGAGATCTACATGAACCAGATCTTCCTGGGCCAGCGGGCTTACGGCTTTGCAGCGGCCTGCGAGATCTACTTCGGCAAGCCGCTGGCCGAGATCACGGTGGGTGAAGCCGCCATGCTGGCCGGTCTGCCACAAGCCCCTTCTGCATACAACCCGGTGTCCAATCCCAAGCGCGCCAAGCGGCGCCAGCAATACATCATCGACCGCATGGAGGCCAACGGTTTCATCACAGAAGACAGGGCCGACGCCGCACGTGCTGAAGTGTTGCGGCTGCGTCCACCCAGTGAGGCTGCGGTGCATGCCGAGTACGTGGCCGAGGTGGTGCGCCAACTGATCTTCAGCCAGTACGGGCCTGAGACGACGACCCGGGGTCTGAACGTGCAGGTCACCGTCGACGCCTCCGACCAGGCTGTGGCCTACCGGGCGCTGCGGCGCGGCCTGCTCGACTATGAACGGCGCCAGGTCTACCGCGGCCCGGAAGACCATGTCGACCTGCCGTCCGACCCCAAGGAACTGGACAACCGCATCGCCGAGGCCTTGGCCGAACACCCCGACAACGACGAGTTGAAGGCTGCGGTGGTGCTCGAAGCCAGCCGCAGCAAAGTGGTCGCGGTGCTGCAATCGGGCGAGAGCATCACGATCAGCGGCGATGGCCTCAAACCAGTGGGCTCAGGCCTTGCCGACAAGGCCGAGCCGCAAAAGCAGATCCGCCGCGGCGCGGTGGTTCGGGTGGTTCGCGGCGCAAAAGGCGACTGGACCCTGACCCAGTTGCCCGAGGTCGAAGGCGCGTTCGTCGCGATGGACACCCACACTGGCGGCATCCGCGCGATGGTCGGAGGCTTCGATTTCGGCAAGAGCAAGTTCAACCATGTGACCCAGGCCTGGCGCCAACCCGGGTCGAGCTTCAAGCCTTTCATCTATTCCGCGGCGCTTGAAAAAGGCTTCACGGCGCAAACCATCGTCAACGACGCGCCGCTGTTTTTCGATGCTGGCACGACCGGTAGCCAGCCGTGGGAGCCCAAGAACTACGACGGCAAGTTCGAGGGTGCCATGCCGCTCAAGACTGCGCTGGCCAAGTCCAAGAACATGGTGTCGATCCGGGTGCTGCAGTCCACTGGCGTGCACTTCGCGCAGGACTGGATCACGCGCTTCGGCTTCGAGGCCGACAAGCATCCGGCTTACCTGACGATGGCGCTGGGTGCAGGCTCGGTCACCGCACTACAGATGGCCAGCGGCTACAGCGTGTTTGCCAACGGCGGCTATCGCCTGAATCCGCTGCTGATCACCCGCATCACCGACAACAAAGGGCGCTTGCTGCAGCGCAGCGCGCCGCCAGTGATCGACGAGTCGGCACGGGTGATCGAAGCACGCAACGCGTTCGTGATGACGCAGTTGCTGGGCGAGGTGGCGCGCTCAGGCACCGCCGCGCGGGTCTACCAGACCTTCAAGCGCATGGACCTGTACGGCAAGACCGGCACCACCAATGATTCGATGGACGCCTGGTTTGCCGGCTATCAGCCCAACTTGGTGGCGGTGGTGTGGATCGGCTATGACAACCCGCGCAAGCTGGGCGACCACGAGACAGGCGGTGGTCTGGCGCTGCCGGTCTGGATGGAGTACATGACCCACGCACTGCGCAAACTGCCCGAGCAACAACCAGAGGTGCCCGAAGGCCTGACGCAGCGTGGCGGCGACTGGATGTTCAATGAATTCGGTCCCGGCGCGGGCGTCAGCAGCGTGGGCCTGGAGGACAAGGTGCCGCGCAGTCCCAGCGACACCGAACGCAAAGGCATTCTGGACATGTTCCGCTAGGGCGTTCTCGAGGCCGTGGGCGACGATTCAAGGTGCGACGAACACCAGTGTCTGGCCGGATTGGGCGCTGGCGTGGCGCGACAGCGACGCGAAGAATTCGCTGCCATCACGGGTGTCGAGCCAGCGACCTGCCACGTGGCGGTAGTGGTGCCCGCCGGCCCTTGCGGCCAGCCACAACTCGTGCAGCGGCGGTTGCGTGTTGATGACGATCTTGCTGCTGCCTGGCAGGCTCAACTCGAGCAGACCCCCGGTGCGCTGGCTGTCGATGTCGATCACATCGTCGTCCAACCACTGGTCGACACTGGCTTCGATCGCTGCCAGCGCAGCCTGCGACAGGCGGCTGAACTCGCTGTCGGATATCGGTGTGGCCGGGGGGGTGATGTTGGTCATGGTCGGTAGAATCCTGCAGATGAAGCCTTCAACGAGTGTAGCGAGCCTGCGGCGGGCCGGTCGGATCGCTGGCCTGCTGGCTGGCATGGTCATAGTCTGCGGCTGCGGCCAGAAAGGCCCGCTCGCGCTGCCCAGCGCGCCCGCCAAAGCCGCCTCTGCGCCGTTGCCGACATGAACTCGGATCCAGGCCCGGATCTGGCGGCAACATGGACCGCCGCCACATTGCCAGGCAGCCCATTTCTGGCGCGCCTGGGAGCGGAACTATGGCTGGACCAAGTTCGTCTGGCAGATCTGGCGGCCGAGTTCGGCACACCGCTGTACGTGTATTCGCGCGGCGCGATGCGCGCCGCCGCCAAGGCTTACCAACACGCGCTGGCGGGGCGACCGCACCTGCTGTGCTACGCGATGAAGGCCAATTCCAGCCTGGCAGTGATCAAGACCTTTGCCGACATGGGTTTGGGCTTCGACATCGTCTCGGGCGGC
>CALQBT020000187.1 GCA_943328885.2 Bordetella parapertussis
AACACGACGATCAGCGAGAAAGTCACCAGCACCTGCATCAGCACTGACAAAATATTCTTGCTGCGCACCAGACCGCCGTAGAACAGCGCCAAGCCCGGCACCGTCATCATGATGACGAGCAGCGTGGAGACCAACATCCAGGCGTTGTCACCCTTGTTGGCCACCGGCGTGGACGCGGCAGTCGACGCCGCAACCGCGGCCACTGCCGAAATAGCCGAGACCGTCGCAGCAGGTGCAGAGGCTGCGGCATCCTGGGCCGTCGCGCCACCCGCAAAACCCAGGACCGCAAGGCCCAGGGCGAGGCAAGCAATGAGCTTTCTCATGGTTGTGTCTTCTCTCGTGAGGGGTTGGAGGGCGGCCGCGAGGCGGGCGCCTGCGGAGACTTAGAGCGCGTCCTTGCCGGTCTCGCCGGTGCGGATACGAACCACTTGCTCCAGCGTCGAGACAAATATCTTGCCGTCGCCGATCTTGCCGGTGCGCGCCGAGGCCTCGATGGCCTCGATCACACGCTCGACGACAGCGTCGTCGACCGCCGCCTCGATCTTGACCTTGGGGAGAAAGTCAACGACGTACTCGGCACCGCGGTACAACTCGGTATGGCCTTTCTGTCGACCGAAGCCTTTGACTTCGGTCACGGTGATCCCCTGCACGCCGATGGCGCTGAGGGCCTCACGAACTTCGTCAAGCTTGAAAGGCTTGACGATGGCGGTCACCATCTTCATGACATTCTCCGTTTCCAGGTGTTTTTAAAAGCTGTACTTGGCGCCAAGGACCAGCGCGTTCTTGCCGGTGAACTTGCCGGCGGGCGTGAAGTAAAAGCCCTTGTTGGCATCGGTGCCGGCGGCAGCGACGCTGACCGACATGCCTTTGCCGAAGTCCTTGCCCAGCGTCAGCGAGTAGTCGTTGTAGCTTGCAACACCAAGGTGCGTCACGGTCTGGCGGCCGAAATGCGGTGTCAGGCTCAAGCCCGCGCCGAGGTCGAAGTTGGCGCTCAGGTCCAGGTATCCGCTGCCCTTGCTGTTGGCATTGCCGAACAAGTTGGTCAGGCTGTGCGAGTACTTGGCCGTGAACTGGCCGTAGGTCACTGCACCGTAGAGCTCGAAGGTGTTGGCGTTGGCGCCGCCTGGCACCTTGGCATAGTTGTTGCCAGCGTACAGGTAGTACAGGCCGCCGACGTCGTAGCTCAAATCCTTGGCGATCTCGCCTTTGTAGCCACCATAGAAATCCCATTCAAAGCCAGTGCTGCCAGCGTCGACCGTGTTGATCGTCCCGGCATCCTTGATCCAGCTGATCGTCGACGCCCAGGTACCCAGGTACAAACCGTTGGGGTTGCTGTAGTCGGCACCGCCTTGCAGCGCGGGTTGGAGCCGGCTTTGCGAAATGCCGCGGTAGCGGTAGTCGCTGATCGCGCCGATGTTGAAGCTGGTCGCAGGGGCATCTTCAGCATGGGCAGGCACGGCGCTGAAGGCCAGGACTGAGGTCAAGGCGATGAGGATTGTTTTCATGGTCAAGCTCCGTTCGGTTGCAGGGATTGGTGATTGAAGAACACAAAAGCAGCTTTCGTGCCAGGCCTATCCTGTCGAAGGCCGGACAGCAAAGACTGGGCGCGCCGGGCAGGGAGCGCCAACGACGGCGCAACGCGCCGCACCGTCTCGGTGAATCCTACCCGCATGCACTTTCTTGGTGCGACCAGGCGCGCATGCCCATGGCAGCGCCTGTGCGCTGCACAATCGGCAAGTTCAGCCTGCGCGCCGCGCGCAGCAGCAGGGGAGGCTCACACCATGTCGCTGGCCATCATCACCAGCCGCTCGCTAGACGGCTTGGCCGCGCCCGAAGTCCAGGTCGAGGTTCACCTGGCCAACGGCCTGCCCAGCTTCACCTTGGTGGGGCTGGCCGACACCGAGGTGAAGGAGTCGCGCGAACGGGTGCGCGCTGCGCTGGTCAATTCAGGCTTTGCCTTCCCGCACAACAAGCGCATCACCGTCAACCTGGCGCCGGCCGATCTGCCCAAGGAGTCGGCACGCTTCGACCTGCCGATCGCGCTGGGCATCCTCGCCGCCGCAGGCGAGCTTGACGCGGCGCGCCTGGCGCAATGTGAGTTCGCCGGCGAACTGTCCTTGGCCGGCGAACTGCGCCCGGTGCGCGGCGCATTGGCTTTGGCGCTGGCCTTGCAGCGCTCAGGCCAGCACCGCACACTGGTCTTGCCGCTGGCCAGCGCGGCCGAAGCCGCACGTGCCAGCAAGGTTCGGGTCTGCGGTGCAAGCCATCTGCTGGCGGTGGCGAGGGCGATGCAAGCCGGCGATCACGCCGAGCCCTTGCCCGTCACGCTGGCGCCGCCACCGCTGCCGGCGCTGCGCTCGACCGACTTGCGCGACGTACGGGGCCAGGCCGCCGCCAAACGCGCGCTGGAAGTGGCAGCGGCGGGCCGCCACAGCCTGCTGATGGTCGGACCCCCCGGCAGCGGCAAGTCGATGCTCGCTCAGCGCCTGCCCGGCCTGCTGCCGCCGATGGACGACGACGAGGCGCTGGCCAGCGCGGCATTACAAGGCCTGGCACCGGGCGGTTTCGACACCGCACGCTGGCGCTGCCGGCCCGTGCGATCACCCCACCATTCGGCCAGTGCGGTGGCGCTGGTCGGCGGGGGCTCGCCGCCACGGCCGGGCGAGATCTCGCTGGCCCACGGCGGTGTGCTGTTCCTCGATGAACTGCCCGAATTCCCACGCGCCGCACTCGAGGCGCTGCGCGAGCCGCTCGAGACTGGCCAGATCAGCATCGCCCGCGCCGCTCGCTCGGCGATCTTTCCGGCCGGCTTTCAGCTGATCGCGGCGATGAACCCCTGTCCTTGCGGTTGGCTGGGTGCCCAAGGCGTCGGGCGGTCCTGCCGCTGCACGCCCGACCAGGTGGCGCGCTACCAGGGCCGGCTGTCCGGTCCGCTGCTCGACCGCATCGACCTGCAGGTGGAAGTGATGGCCGTGGCGCCGGCCGAGATGCTGGGCCAGCCCGAAGGCGATGCCAGCGCCACCGTGGCCGAGCGGGTGGCGCGCGCCAACGCCCGACAACAAGCCCGCCAGGGCCGGCCCAATGCCGAACTCGCCGGCGCACAACTCGACGCCGCCTGCCCGCTCGATGAGGCTGCGGCCGCTTTCTTGCAGCAGGCCGCGGCGCGGCTGGGCTGGTCAGGCCGTGGATTGCACCGCAGCATCAAGGTGGCCCGCAGCATCGCCGACCTGGCCGGGGCCGACCGGATCGCGGTGATCCACCTGGCCGAAGCGATGCAATACCGGCGTGCGCTGCCCGGCCACTGAGCGCCCGAACAGCGGCCGAAGCCGGCCGCCCCATGGAAGCCCTGACCCGGGGGGTGTCAAGCCGGTCGGGGGTCGACCCGGTCCTGGCTTTGTTCAGACGGCAGCGCCAACAAGGCCGTCACCGTGAACAGCGAGATACCGGCCATCACCAGCAGCAGCGTGCCAAAACCACTGGCCTTGACGGCTGGCCCCAGTGCCCAGACCGCCAGCGACGAAAAACCCAGCGACAGCGTGAGCCGCAGGCCGGCCACGCGCGAGCGCATCCGGTCGTCAACGTAGCGAACGATCACCGCGTCGGTGAACGGGATCGAGCCGAAGATCAGCACCATCACGCCCAGCAGCGCGGCGTACAACCACCAGCCCTGGGCCTGCGAGGCCAGGGCCAGCAGCGGCGCCTGGGCCAGCACGATGCTCAGCTGCACCTGCTTGAGCGGGAATCGGTCAAGCAAGCGACCCACCACCACCTGTGCCAACGAGGCGAGCGCATAAACCGCCGCCAGCAACATGCCCAGTCTGGCGGGGTCATTGACCACACCGTGCAAGCGCTCGGCGAGCAACTGGCCGTTGCCGTTGGTGCTGAGGTTGAACAGCAGCGAAGCGCTGGCCGAGGCCACTGTCATCACCATCAGCACCCGCGCCAGCGCGGCCGGCGACAGCGCCACCGCCGCAGGCCGACTGCGCCGCGCAGGCGGCTCGGTCTCGGCCGGCACCAGTCGCGCAAACACAAAACCCAGCGCAATGCAGACTGCGCCCGGCACTGCAAACGCTGCCCGCCAGCCGATCAGCTGCACCAGCACGCCGGTGATCAGCGCGGCCGCGGCAAGCCCGAGGTTGCCAGCCAGGCCATTGATGCCGATGGTCGCGCCCGGACGCTTGGCACCCTGCACCAGCATCGGAATGCCCACCGGGTGGTAGATCGCGGTGAACGCGCCCAGCAGCGTCAACGCGGCAGCGAGTTGCCAGACCGTCTGCGTGACCGAGACCAACAGCGATGCGGCGCCCAGGCCGAAAAAGAACACCAACATCATCGGCCGCCGGCCCCAGCTGTCGCCCAGCTTGCCGGCTGGCAGCGAGCCCAGGCCGAACATCACGAAGGCGCCGACGCTGTAAGGCATCAAGTCCTCCCAGCGCGCAAAGCCGAAATCAGCCGCGATCGCCGCCACCGCGGTCGCGAAGATCAGCAGGAACAAATGGTCGAGCGCATGCGCCAGATTGAGCAGCAGCGTCACAGTTCTAGAGGTTTCAGCCATTGCCGCATTCTGCAACCGATCAGCCGAGCGCGGGCGCCAGCCGCCGACGCGCCTCGTCTGGCGCCATCGCCTGGCGCGCCGCCCAGTCGAGCAGTTGGTCATCGCCGATGCGCCCGACGTTGAAATAGACCGCCTCAGGGTGCGCCAAGTAGAAGCCCGACACGCTGGCCGCCGGCGTCATCGCCAGGCTCTCAGTCAGCCCCATGCCGATGTCGGCACCGTCCAGGACCTCGAACATCGCGCGCTTGACGCTGTGGTCAGGGCAGGCCGGGTAACCGGGCGCAGGCCGGATGCCGCGGTATTTCTCGGCGATCAGTGCTTCGGTGTCTAGCGCCTCGTCGGCCGCATAGCCCCAGAGATCGGTGCGAACACGCTGGTGCAGCCGCTCGGCAAAGGCTTCGGCCAAGCGGTCGGCCAGGGCCTTGAGCATGATCGCGTTGTAGTCGTCGTGCGCGGCCTCGAACTGCGCGGCCCGTTTCTCGATGCCCAGCCCCGAGGTGACAGCGAACAAGCCGATGTAGTCAGGCCTCGCGCCCGGGCCCGAACGCGGCGCGATGAAATCAGCCAAGCTGCGGTTGGCGCGCTTGACCTTTTCGCCGTTCGGGACGTCGACCACCGGCCGCTCGGTCTGCAGCCGCAGCGGGCACCAGCGCATCAGCACCTGGCTGCGCGACTCATCGGCATAGATCTCGATGGTGTCGTCGTCCACCGTGTTGGCAGGCAGCAGGCAGACGGCACCGTTGGCTTGCAGCCAACGGCCTTCGATCGCGCGCTGCAGCAGCCGCTTGCCATCGTCGAAGACGCGGGTCGCCTCGGCACCGACCACTTCGTCTTGCAGGATGTCCGGAAATTTGCCGGCCAGGTCCCAGGTCTGGAAGAACGGCGCCCAGTCGATGCAGGTCGCGAGCTCACTCAGGTCGTAGTTCTTGAACACCCGGCGGCCGATGAATTTCGGTTTCGGCGGGCTGTAGTCGGCCCAGTCCAGCGCCGTCTTGTTGGCCCGCGCCGCCGCCAGCGTGACGAGCGGCGTGGCCTTCTTGCTGGCGTGCAGTTCGCGCACGCGCTGGTAGTCGGCGTTCAACTCAACGATGAACTTGGCTGCGCGCTCATCCGACAACAGATCGGCGCAGACCCCCACCGAGCGCGACGCGTCGGGCACATAGACCACCGGCCCTTCGTAATGCGGTGCGATCTTGACGGCGGTATGGACCCGGCTGCAGGTCGCGCCGCCGATCAGCAGTGGAATCTTGCGCTCGCGAAACCAAGGGTCGCGCTGCATCTCGGCAGCCACATGCTGCATCTCCTCCAGGCTGGGCGTGATCAGGCCGGACAGGCCGACGATGTCCGCGCGCTCGATCTTGGCCTTGGCCAGGATGTCCTGACAGGGCACCATCACGCCCATGTTGACGACCTCGAAGTTGTTGCACTGCAGCACGACGGTGACGATGTTCTTGCCGATGTCATGCACGTCGCCCTTGACGGTGG
>CALQBT020000188.1 GCA_943328885.2 Bordetella parapertussis
AATGCGGGCGCGGGCAACGACTTGATCACGGTTTCGGGCAAGACGATGCTGCTCGATGTGATCGACGGTGGCGAAGGCGTGGACACGCTGCGGATCACCGGCGGCGATGTCGACCTGTCGGGTGCGACGCTGACCGGTATCGAGAAGATCGAGGCCAATTCGGCCAGTTTGGCGCTAACGCAGGCCCAGTACGACCAGTATCACGCCAACCTGACCGGCGCGGCCGGCCTGATCCTGAAGATGACCGTGCCGGGGCAAGCCGATATGACGGGCTGGTCGGAGACGTTCATCGGCGTGCGCGGCAGCGAGGGCCATGACACGCTGACCGGCGGTGCCGCAGCCGACCTGCTGGTCGGCGATGCCGGCGACGATTTGTTGCTGGGCAATGCGGGCAATGACCGGCTTGTCGGCGGCGCTGGGACCGACACCTTGCGCGGCGGTGATGGCGACGACGCGTTCTCGTTTGACAACGTCAAGGCGCCCATGGGCCTGGTCGACGGCGGCTCGGGCATTGACCGCTTGGTGTTGCTGGACGGACAGGATATTTCCAAACTGGCCTTCACTGGCATCGAACAGATCACCGGCCAAGGCACAGTGACGATGACTGCGGCGCAACTGGCCAGCGTCGAGCAGATCAACAGCGTCAATGTGCAGATTGCCGGCAGTTCCAATACCTTGAGCCTGGGCTCGGTGTTGATTTCGCCTTCGGTTTCGGTGCGTTTGCCTGCGTTCGATACGACGCTGCAGGGCAGCTATGGTGTGCTGGGGTCGTCTCAGGATGATGTGTTGACGGGCGGCGCTGGCACCGACCTGATCTATGGGGGTCGTGGCGCTGACCGGATCGATGGCGGTGCATCGGCAGACACCTTGATCGGCGGCAGCGGCGCTGACACCTTGGCCGGCGGTGCAGGAGACGATCTGTTCAGGGTTGAGGCGGCTGAGTTTGCACCGGCGACAGGGACTGTCTATTCGGATGTGATCGACGGGGGACCGGGCAGCGATACGCTCGAGTTGAATTTCACAGATAACAGGTATTTTTCGATTGCGAAAGGTGCGGTCAGTGGAATCGAAGTCCTGCGAGTCAATGCTTCGAACTGGGACTATCTCCAACTCGACGCATCGACGTTCCGGCAGTTCAGTGCGGTTGAGGTCAGTCCCAACCCAGGCAATCCAAATTACAACCCTGCTTGGCTGAAGATCGACATCGCCGGTGATGGCAGCGACATCAGTTTTTCCGCAGTCTCCGCTCAGAGCAAGATCGAGCATGTCAACCTGACCGGCTCATTCAAGGCCATCGATGCGACGAACCTGAATATCGGGCCTGTCAGCGGACAGGACAACGTCAACTACAACTACCTGCAAGTTTCTTCCTTCGACAGCGTCGTATTCGGTAGCAGTGCCAACACGCTGCAGGTTCAGGGCGACGACCAGTTCAATGCCGATCTCGGTGCCGGTGACGACCTGATCCGTGTCAGCAATGTGCGCAATTTGCTCGCCAGCATCAACGGCGGTAGCGGCAATGACACGCTCGACCTGTCGCAAAACGGCTTGATCGACATTTCTAGCGCCAAGCTCAGCAGTATCGAGAACATCCGCTATGGCAGCGCCACGCTGATCCTTAGCCAGACCCAGCTTGACACCTTTTCATTCGACGGCAGCGGCGCCAAGTTCCTGCGCGATGGCAATCTGGTCAAGGGCTCGGCTGCGGCCGACAGCTTCAGTGGCGACGGCAGCGGTTCGTTTCAGGGCGGTGGTGGCAATGACAACATCGCCTATGTCGACACGGCGGTGTTCAGCGGCAATTACGCCGATTACGACTTCGTCCGCAATAGCAGTACGCTGAACATCCAGCAGGCGCGTGGCTCCCTGGCTGATGCCACCGACAGCTTGACCGGCGTGATGAATGCCAAGTTCGCTGATATCACGGTCAGCCTGGACGATGCGCCGGACGGCTTGTGGACGCCTTATGTGCTGACCGACCTGACCCATGCCGACTACGACAAGAAGGTCTCGGGCCGCAAGGACTTTGCGTCTGACACCGACATCTTCAGCACCACGCTGGCGCCGAGTTCGCCGCTGGCGATCGCGGCGTCGTCGGACAAGGGCAGTGGCTGGAGCAGTCACTTCAAAGATGCAGCGACTGGGCAAGATATTCAGTTCAGGAGTCTGGTGAATGGTCAGATCTATGGCGACTATTACAACTGGATGTCTGCGGATCAGAAATGGCTGCCTGGCTTCAACACCGCCAACGGCTTCACGCCCTACCAGGGCGGCGAGGTGGTGTTCCAGTTCAACCTCAACAGCAGTGATGTTCAGAATTACGCCTTCACGCTGAGCTATCTCGATGACTATGCCGGCAGTGTCGATACGCTGGGGCAGATGGACCCGTTGGTCGGGGTAATCCGCGGCTATGTCGGCGACATCAACGATGCCGACTGGATCCGCACCACGCTGATCGCCGGCACCAAGTACGAATTCCATCTGAATGGCGCGGCGTCGGCCAGCGGCACCTTGATCGACCCGAAGCTGCAGTTGCTGGATTCGCATGGCAACCCGGTGGCGGGCGGCTTCGATCTGCGGGCCAATAGCGTGGGCGGTGACGACACCCTGGTGTTCCGACCCACGACCAGCGGCGTCTTCTACCTCGCGGTCACCGACGTCGGCGGCATTGCCAAAGGCTCCTGGACCTTGACTCAGGCGAGCCTGGACACCGTGGCTGGAAATACCTCGACGCTTGAGCGACTTGAGTGGAGCAGCGCCCAGCAATTTTCGGTGACCAGCGAAATCAATACCTTGTCCGACCATGACTGGTTCAAGGTCTGGCTTGACCGCGGCATGACTTATTCCTTCCGCGATCTCGGTACTTCCGGTGGTGGCGGCACGCTGGCCGACCCGCAGTTGTCGCTGCGCTCGGTCAGCGGCATCCTGCTGGCGCAGGACGACAACAGCGGCGGCGGCAGCGATGCCAAGCTGATCTACCGGCCGACCGATTCGGGTTGGTATTACCTCGACGCAGGCGCATCGGGCAATGCAGGCAAGGGCACTTACACCTTGTCGGGCTCGACCCTGGCCGACGACTTCGGCAACAATATCCAGACCAACGGCGTCTTGCAGGCCGGCACACCGGTGCATGGCCTGATCTCGTACAACGGCGACAGTGACTGGATCAAGGTCGGGCTGACCAAGGGTCAGATGTATCTGATTGACGCGATCGGCGATGTCTCTGATGCAGCCAAACTCGACCCGCTGGCCGACCCGCTGATCATCATCCATGACGCTGCCGGGAACCCCGTCTTCAAGGCCGATGACTTTGGTGGCTCGCTGAATGCGCGCGCCTATTTCGCGCCGGCGGCCGACGGCCTGTATTTCATCGAAGTCAAGAGCGCTTTCCGCTACGACACCGGCGCTTATCAGCTGAGCATCGGCGACGCACCGGCTGATGATTTCAGCAACACCGTCGCACAGGCGGTCGCCACGCCTGTCAGCGCCGGCAAGCTGGTCCTGGGAACGCCGACCGCCGCGGTGATCGGCGTGCCGGGCGACCACGACATGTTCCGCGTTGACCTGGTCGCTGGTCGCGTCTACCAGCTCAGCGCCGAGGGCCTGGCCAGCCACCTTGGCACGTTGACCGACCCTTATCTTCGCGTTTTCGACGCGTCGGGCCATCTGCTCGACTATGCCAATGGCGGTGGCAGCGGTGCGGACGCGATGTTTTATTTCGCGCCGACGACCAGCGGCACCTTCTACCTCGAAGCTTCGGCCAATGACGAGCGCGGCATGGGCAGCTACCAGGTCACTGCGGTTCAACGCGACCTGCCGGCTGACGATGTGCCCGATGACCTCAGCACCAAGGTCACGCTCACCCCAGGCGACTCATTCGCCGGCCAGTTGCTGACCCACAATGATCAGGACTGGTTCGGTATCAAGCTGCTTGGGAACGAGGCTTATGTGTTCCGGGTACGGGCTTCCGAGAGCGGCTATGGCAGCCTGCTCGACCCGGTGCTGGAAATCCGCGCCAGCAATGGCACGCTGCTGCAGACGGTCGACAACGGCCTGCTGTCGAGCGAGCCCGCTGTCTCTTTCACGCCGGTGGCCAGCGGAACTTTCTATCTGGTGGTCAAGGCTGCCCATGGCCAGACCGACACCGGCAGCTACACGCTGCTGACCCGTGCGCCGGATGACCACAGCGACACGTTGGCGGGTGCGACGCTGCTTGCGCGCGATGCGGCAGTCGACGGCAATATCCAGTGGAATTACGGCAGCTTCGGCGTTCGCGCGCTGGACTCCATCGGCATCGCCACCGATGCCGATGTGGACTGGTTCAAGTTCACAGCAGCGGCTGGCGAAGTGTTGTCGGTGGCGGCAACGCCCACAGCGGGCTCGTCGATCAGCCGCGCGCTGGTCGAGGTCGTCGATGCGACCGGACATAGCGTGGCCATCGGCGATGGACTGGAGACCGGCAGCGGCGCGGCGACCGCCAGCTTCAAGGCTGGTGCGGCAGGCGTCTATTACGCCAGGGTCACCGACGGTGCCGGGGCGACCGGAAGCTATCAAGTGAAGGTCAGCGCAGGAGACGCGACTGACGAGGATGCCAGCGGCCCGCTCCTGTTGAGCTTCAGCAGCGCAGGCGCGGTGACCCTGGCGCAGACGACGGCCAAGATCGGTCTGGCGGGCGACATCGATCATTTCGTCATCGATCTGCAAGCCGGGCACCAATACCGCTTCGAGACGGTCGCCATTCGCGACGGCATCCAGGCGCCGATCAGCTCGGCGGTGATGGCCTTGTCATTCACCCCCAGCGGCGGTACTGCCAGCGCGGTTGATGCGGCGGCGGTGGTTGGCGCACCTTCCTTGTTCGACAGCGCGGGCTTTTCCGCCACCAGCAGTGGCCGGATGAGCATCAGCATCAATTCGAGCGATGAGAACCAGACGGGACAGTACAAGCTGCGCGTCGTCGATCTGGGCGGCAGCCATGTCGATGACCACCCGGATCAGGTCAGTAGCTACAGTCTTACCAGCAATGGCCTGCTTGCCGTTAATGAAAGCGGTCAGGGCCAGATCGGCAGCACCACCGATACCGATTTGTTCGCGATCCAGCTCGACAAAGGCCAGATCTACGACTTCTCGGTCAAGGGTTTTAGCGATGGCCTGGGCACTTTGGCCCAAGCCACGCTGCGCCTGCTCGACGCCGACGGCGCCCTGGTGACCGTGGGCCATTATTCGGCCGACACCGGCCGGGTCGATCTGGCAGTATCGGTTTTCAATGATGGCCTCTATTACCTCGCCGTGGCTGCGGCTGACGCGCCGGGCAATGTCGGGACTTATCAGCTCGATACCCGCCAAAGGGACCTCACGACGGCCTTGGCCGATGACATCAGCGCTGACACAAGGTCCGGCGTTCTGGTCAAACCCGGCGCACCGGCCACAGGCACGATCGACTATGCCGGCGACAGTGACTGGATCAGCGCCAATCTGGTGGCTGGCAAGGTCTATGTCGTTGATGTGCTGGCGCTCGGTGCGGGCAGCAGCGGGGTGGTCGGCGGTAACCTGGCCGATTCGACGCTGCGCCTGCTCGACGCCACTGGCAACGAGCTGATGAGCGACGACAACTCGGGTGCCGGGCAAGACTCGCATCTGGTGATCACGCCGACGAGCAGCGGCGTCTACTACTTCGACGTTGGCGCCAATGGCGCCGCCACCGGCACTTACACCGTGCGGCTGCGCGAGCTCTATAGTGGCGTGGCAGATCCCTTGCAGGCGGCGCAATGGTATTTGCCGGCGTTGGGCATAGACCAACTGAATGGCCAGATCACTGGTGCCGGTGTCACCGTCGGCATGGTCGACGACGGCATCGACACCTCGCACCCGGATCTGCAAGCACGGATCGACTTTGCGCTGGCCTATGACGCACAGTTCAATACGCAGGACGGTCGCCACAAGTACCCTTGGGATGCCCATGGCACGGCAGTGGCC
>CALQBT020000189.1 GCA_943328885.2 Bordetella parapertussis
TCGATGCACGCTGGCCGTCACAGGCCGGGCTGGGCATCGATGTGGCCACCTCGCAGGCCGCCAGGCTGCTGGTTGACTTGGCTGGGCAGACCTTGCGCGAGACCGACCGCGCTCGGCTGCGCGCTTTCATCTGACCGCCTGCTTAGGGCGGGCCGTCCCCCAAGGAGATCAAGCAACAGCGCAACCGCGTTTTCTCCGACGGCAGGACCGCTGGCGTCTGTATTGACGCTGCTCAACTCCAAGCAAAGGCCAGCTTCTACCGTCAGGCATCGCCTCAGGAGCTCTGCCGTGACCACCTTCAAATCCATCCTGGTCCATCTGGACTCTTCGCCGCGCTGCACCACTCGCCTTCGGCTCGCGCACCAACTCGCCGAGCGGCATGACGGCGCGGTCACGGCCTTGTTCGCGGCCACCCCTGTGGACCTGCAGTTCCCGTTCGGCTTCGGGCCGGGGATGGAGGGCCGCGCGGTGCTGAGCGACATCGAAGCGACCCGACGTGACCGCGCCAAGAACCTGTTCAACGAAGCGGTCGCGTCGGGCCTGTCGAGGCTGCGATGGGCTGAATTGACGCGCGAGCAGCCTCTGCACACCTTTGCCCAGCATGCGCTGTACGCCGATCTGATGGTGCTGGGCCAGCACGAACCCCCGCCTGCGCAGGCCCAGGATGTGCCGGCCGATTTCGTCCAATCGATGGTGCTCGGCAGCGGCAAGCCGGCGCTGGTGATGCCCTTCATCGGCAAACCTAGCTTGCCCTTCCGCCACGTGCTGGTGGCTTGGAAGGAGTCGCGCGAGTCGGCGCGTGCGCTGGCGGCCGCGCTGCCGCTGCTGCAATCGGCCGATCGGGTGCACGTGGCTTGCTGGGGCAAGCCGGGGGCCGGCACGGCCCCGGTGCTGGACTATCTGCAGCAACACGGCGTCACGGGCCAGTTGCACCACTATGGCCAGGCGACGCCGGAAATCGGCGAATTGCTGCTGTCGCTGGCCAGTGACCTCGACGCCGGGTTGCTGGTGATGGGCTGCTATGGCCACAGCCGGGCGCGCGAATGGGCGCTGGGCGGCGTTTCGCGTACCGTGCTGTCGTCGATGACGCTGCCGGTGCTGATGTCGCACTGACTCTGCGGCGCGGCTGGTCGGCGCGTGTCGGGCCGCAAGCTTTACCAGGAGTGATGCCGTGATGACCGATGTTGTGCTCGACCCCGAATCGATGGAGTCGCTTGAAAGCGGTGACCATGCCTGGCTGGAGCAATGGCTGGCAAGCGAAGGCGATCTGGTGCAAGCGGGTCAGGTGCTGGCGCTGGCTCGCTTGGTGCAGCAGTCGCATCCGGTGATCGCGGCCCATGCCGGCGTGCTCGAGGACATTCGGGTGCCGGCAGGGCAGACTTTTGCGCCCGGCACTGTGCTGGCCCGACTGATACCCCACTGACTGCGCCGGCGCCGCGCCGGTGTCTGCGGGCGGCCGGTTCAGATCAGCGAGAAGTCGCTGGCACCGCGGTACTTGCGCCGCTCCAGCGCGGCCTCGATCGCGCCGTCGACATGGTCCAGCCAGACGAATCGCAGCGCCTGGCGGGTCGACTCGGGCACGTCGTGCAAGTCCTTGCGGTTGCGAGCCGGCAGCAGCACCGTGGTGACGCCTGCGCGCTGCGCCGCCAGCACTTTTTCCTTGATGCCGCCCACCGGCAGCACCAGGCCACGCAGGCTGATCTCGCCGGTCATCGCGACGTCGTGGCGTACCGGGCGGTCGCCGAACAGCGAAGCCAGCGCGACGAACATCGCCACCCCGGCGCTGGGTCCGTCCTTGGGGATCGCGCCGGCTGGCACATGCAGGTGCACGTCGACATGCTCGAACAAGTCGGCGGCCAGGTTCAGGCTGGTCGCCTGAGACTTCACCAGCGTCAGCGCGGCCTGGGCGCTTTCTTTCATCACGTCGCCGAGCTGGCCGGTCAGGATCAGCCGGCCGCTGCCGGCAATGCGCATCGCTTCGATGAACAGGATGTCGCCGCCCATCGGCGTCCAGGCCAGACCGGTGGCCACCCCCGTCTGGCCGCTGCGCAGCGCGACCTCGTGCTCGGCTGTGGCCGGACCCAGCAGCGAGTCGAGCGCGTCCTCGTCGATCTTCACCTGGGTCGCCGTGCCCTCTGCCACTTGTAGCGCGATGCCACGCATCACGCGACCGATCTCGCGTTCGAGTTGGCGCACACCGGCCTCGCGGGTGTAGGTCGCGGCGATCGCGCGCAGCGCGGCCTCGCTGATCTCGCACTGGTCTTCGCGCAAGCCGTTGTGCTCGCGCTGGCGTCGCACCAGGTAGCGGCGTGCGATCTGCAGTTTTTCCTCCAGCGTGTAGCCGGGCAGGTCGATCACCTCCATGCGGTCGCGTACCGGTGCCGGGATGTTGTCGATGACGTTGGCCGTGGCGATGAACAAGATCCGGCTGAGGTCGAATGGCAGGCCGAGGTAGTTGTCGCGGAAGCTCGAGTTCTGCTCCGGGTCCAGCACCTCGAGCAGGGCCGCCGAGGGGTCGCCGCGTTGGCTGGCAGCCATCTTGTCAACCTCGTCGAGCATCATCACCGCGTCGCGCGCGCCAGCCTTGCGCAGGCCTTGCACGATGTTGCCGGGCATCGCGCCGATGTAGGTGCGGCGGTGGCCGCGGATCTCGGCTTCGTCGTGTACGCCGCCCAACGACACCCGCACGAAGGGCCGGCCGATCGCCCGCGCCACGCTCTGACCCAGCGAGGTCTTGCCCACGCCCGGCGGGCCGACGAAGCACAGGATCGGTGCCCGACCCTGAGGGTTGAGCTTCTTGACGGCGAGAAACTCGACGATGCGGCGTTTGACGCGTTCGAGCCCGAAGTGCTCGGCCTCGAGCGTGCTGCGCGCGGCGCCGATGTCGATGCTCAGCGCCTCGGGTGTGGCCCAGGGCAGCTCGGTCATCCAGTCTAGCCAGGTGCTGAGCATCGAGTACTCGCCCGCGGCGTCCTGCATGCGTTCGAGCCGGCGCAACTCCTTGCGCACATGGGCATCGACCTCGGGGGGCATCTTCGCCGCGGTGATCGCGGCTTCGATGCGCGCGATCTCCTGGGCGTTGCCGCCGTCCTCGCCGAGCTCTTTCTTGATCGTCTTGAGCTGCTCCTCGAGCAGGTAACGGCGTTGCCGGTCATCGATCTGCTCTTTGGTGCGGGCGCCGATCTCGCGCGACAAGCGCAGCACCTCGAGGCGCTGGCCTGCGATCTGCAACACCTTGGTCAAGCGCTCCTCGGTCGCCAGCGTCTCGAGCAGCAGCTGTTTTTCGACCGGTTCGATGTCGACCAGGCTGGCAGCCAAGTCGGCGAGCTGCGCGGGCGACCGGGTGGCTTGCAGCACATGCGCCAGCTCGGCCGGCACCCCTGGCATCATCGACAGGATCTCGACACCGCGCTCGCGCAGTTGCAGCGCCAGCGCTTGCGCCTCGGTCGAGGGGCTGGAAGCCTCCTCGAGGCGTTCGATGCGGGCGGCCAGGAAGTTCTGGCCAGGCTCCAGCGCCAGGATGCGAACGCGCTGCAGCCCTTGGCAGACGGCGTGGATCTGGCCGTCTTCGCCAGCCCGATGCTGAACGATGCTGGCCAGCGTGCCAACCCTGCACAGACCGTCGAGCCCGGGGTCGTCGTCCCTGGGGTCTTTTTGCAGCGTGATCGCCAGCACGGTCTTGTGCGCCAGCGCGTGCTCGACCGCCGCAACCGATTTGGGCCGACCGACCGTGATCGGCATCAACAGGTGCGGAAACAACACCACGTTGCGCATGGGCACCAGCGCGACGATATCGTCGGGCAAAGGGCTTGGATGGGTCTTGGATTCGATCATGGTGCAGTTCCTCCACGACCCAGGCTAGGGCTGGACCTGGGCGCGGCGTTGAGGCTGCGCAAGCGAGCTTGCGAGACCGCCGCGGCGGCGCCACGCTCGCCGGGAGGCGATCGCAGGGCTCAGCCGGCCAGGACCGCGCGCTGCAACTCGCCGCGCAGCCGGTCGATCTCATCGAGCAGGTCGAGCATCAAGGCCACGCTGGGCAGGCTCGCTTCGAAGTCGCGTTGCAGTCGCAGGATCCGGCGTGTCCGCGCCAGCTCTGCGCCGCTGAAGCCCCAGCGCGGCGCGATCCGAGCTGGCTCGAGCAAGCCTTCGACCACCAATTGCGCGATCCACTCGGGCGCGACGCCGCAGGCCTGTGCCAACTCTTCGAGTTCCAACCAGCCTTCTTCGCCGAGGTACACGGTGGTGATGATCGTCATCGGTCAGGCCTCCTGGCCAGCGCGGGGGTTGAACGCCAGGTCTTGGGCCATCCTGCGGTAAGCGGCTTTGGCAGGCTCGGTGTCGGCTGGCGGCAGCAACACGGCCAGCATCAGGTACAGATCGCCAGCAGTGCCTGCTGCGCCGGCGGCCGGGATGCCGCGGCCCTTGAGCCTGAGCTTGCGGCCGGCTTGTGAGCCCGCTGGCACCGTGAGCTCGACCTTGCCGCCGGGTGTGGTCACCGGCACCGTGGTGCCCAGCGCCGCCTCCCAGGGCGCGATTGGCAGCGTGACATGCAGATCGCGGCCATCGACCCGGTAGCGAGCGTCAGCCTCGAATTGGACCTCGAGGTACAGGTCGCCGGGCGCGCTGCCGCCGGTTCCGGGGCTGCCCTGGCCGACCAGCCGGATCTGCTGCCCGCCGCACAGCCCTTTGGGGATCGTCACGCTGAGCTGGCGCTCGCGCAGCACGGGGCGGCCCTGGGCGTCGAACGCCGGGCTTTGCAGCGTCAGCGTGCGGGTCGCGCCGCTGAAAGCGTCTTGCAGCGGCACGACGATCTTGGCGTGGTGGTCTTCGCCGCGGGCCGAGTAAGCACCTTCGGCCTTGCGCTGCCGGGGTCCAGCCTGACCTGCTTGGCGGCCGCCGCGCCCGAGGGAGCCGAACAAGGCCTCGAAGAACGCGCTGTGGTCGCCCGGCTCACCGCCCCAGCCCTGCGGCGCGCCGGAAAACTCGAAACCAGCATCCCAATCGGGCGGGGGCTGGAAATCGCCACCGCCTTGCCAGCGCTGCCCCAGCCTGTCGTAGGCGGCGCGCTTCTCGGGGTCTTGGAGCACCTCCCAGGCCTCGTTGATCTCCTGCATGCGCGCTTGTGCATCAGAGGCCTGGCTGACGTCCGGGTGGTGCTGGCGAACCAGCCGCCGGTAGGCTTTTTTGATCTCGGCCTCTTCGGCCTGGCGTTCGACGCCGAGCACCTGGTAGTAATCCTTGAACTCCATCGTCGGCTCTTTCTCGCTGTGCCGGGCCATCGTGGCAGCCGCGGTCAGCCAGCACTTGATGGGCATCAATGAGTGACTCTGGCGCCGGGACCGAGCTCGCCGGCCAACGCCGCAGCCCGCGCAGTGCTGGCTCGCCGCCGGTGCGCCGAGCGGACCCGATCAGGGCTGCGTGCTGAGGTGGCAGGCTGTGAAGTGGCCCGGCCCGGTCTGGCGCAGCAGCGGCACCTCGACCCGGCAGCGCGGCAGGGCATGCGGGCAACGGGTGTGGAAGCGGCAGCCCGGGGGCGGGTCCAGCAGGCTGGGCACTTCGCCGCCGATCACAGGTCGCCGGACGCGGTCCGGGTCGGGTCTAGGCACCGCATCGAGCAAAGCCTGGGTGTAGGGATGCTGCGGGCTGCGGTAGAGCGCAGCGCGCGGTGCGACCTCGACCAGCGAGCCCGCGTACATCACCGCGACCCGGTGTGCGACCGCTCGCACCACCGCCAGGTCGTGGGCGATGAACAGATAGCCCAGCCCTAGCCTGGCTTGCAGGTCCTGCAGCAGGTTGACGATCTGGGCCTGCATCGACACGTCGAGTGCGGAGACCGGCTCATCGCAGACCACGAAGTCGGGCTTGAGCGCCAGCGCACGCGCGATCACGATGCGTTGGCGCTGGCCGCCGGAGAACTCGTGCGGAAA
>CALQBT020000190.1 GCA_943328885.2 Bordetella parapertussis
AAACTGTTGATTTATATAGAGTGTATCCACTTCAATCAACGATGGCAAATAGTTTTGTGCGAGGATTGCAAATCCGTCTAGCCCGGTTCGACTCCGGGTCGCGCCTCCAGAAAAAACCATTAAGTGACAATCACTTAATGGTTTTTTTGTATGTCCGGTCGCGTCGATGTAACGGTGGATGGAAGCCGATTTTCCGAATCCGTCGAGGCTTCGATGACCACCGCAGCATTGCCGGGCTTGATGCGGACTTGTGCCCCAATATCACACCGGCTCTGCGCAGATCAACGCCAGCATTTGCCATCTCTGTAGCGGCTGTGTGCCTTCGTTCGCAGGGGGGTTTACCTTGGCGAGCTGGCAGCGGACTTGTGCGCAGCGCTACAGCAACCACTTTGCGCCTAAATCGTCGGTACTGGCGCAGCCCATCTGCCCCATCTGCAGATCGATCTCTCGCTTGAGGATCGCGATCGAGCGCGCTGCGCCTTGCTCGCGTCCGGCGATCGCGCCATAGAGCATCGCGCGTCCGGCAAAGACGAAATCAGCGCCCAGGCACATCGCGGCCACCACATGCGACCCGCGTCGGATGCCGCTGTCGAACATCACGGCGATCGAGGGGGGCAGTGCTGCGCGGATGGCGGGCAGCACCTCCAGCGGCGAGGGCGCCAAGTCCAGTTGCCGGCCTCCATGGTTCGATACCAGCACGCCGTCGGCGCCCAGGGCCACCGCGCGCCGGGCGTCGTCAGGATGCATCACGCCTTTGATGACCAGCTTGCCCGGCCAGCGCCGGCGGATCTCCTCGAAGTCGTTCCAGGTCTGGCTGGCATCGGCGAGTTGAGCGGTCGACGCGATCGCGATCTCCCGGGCCGAAGACGCGGCGGTGGTTTCGGCCGACAACAGGTTCCTGAATTTCGGCACACCGCCATGCGCCAGGTACTCGATGATCCAGCGCGGATGCAGCGCAGCTTCCAGAACATAGGGCAGCTTGAGCCTGAGCGATGAGCCGAAGCCGCTGCGGGTGTTGTGCTCTCGGTTCGGATGGACCGGCACGTCCACAGTGACCATCAGCACCTGAACGCCCAGATTCGCTGCTCGGGCCATCGTGGCGTACATCAGCGCCCGGTCGAGGCAGGGGTACAGCTGAAAAAAGACGTTCCCGTTGCCGGCTGCGACGACCTTGTCCAGGGGGTCGTTCGACACGTTGGACAAGGTGAAAGGGATGCCAGCCTTGCCTGCAGCGGTGGCCAAGGCCAGGTCGGTGCCGGGTCGGGAAATCCCGGACAGACCCATCGGTGAGACGCCCAGCGGCATCGCGTACTCGCGCCCGAACAGCATGCTCGTCTGGGTTCGTCGGGAAGTGTCCATCAGATAGCGTGGCACCAAGCGCACGGCGTCGAATGCGGCTCGATTTCGGGCCATCCCGATCCCGTCTTCGACGCCACCCTCGACGTAACCAAGCACCGCGCGAGGCACATGACGGCGCGCGCAGTGCCTCAGATCTTCGATGTTGACGGCATTCTCAAAATTCATGGTCGTGGTCCTTGCTCAGCGCTAGCCCAATCCCTGCCTGTTTATCTGCAAGGCATGAGTTGATCGTGCGGTGGTGATAAACAGGCGGTTTCGCTGGCCGCCTGCTGCGCGCTGTTGGGCTGTTGGGCTGTTGGGCTGGCTCTTCGGGTCAATGGGTGACGTCGATTCAGGCCCGGGCAGCGGCGAATCAGCGCAGCATCCAATCATTGGGCGTCTCGCTCAAGATCAGTCTGCGCAAACCGCTAAACCACACCGGCCCCTCGTTCGATCGCGCGCTCTAGTTTCAAATGAAGACTTGGCTGGCGTTTTAGCGGGCCTGGAACTTGCCCGGACGACGCTCGGCAACAGCACGCAGGCCTTCCTTGTTGTCCTCGGTGCGCGACAGCCACGACTGCTCGGCGCCTTCGCGGTCGGTCTGCTCCTGAACTTGTCCGGCGAGGTGACGACGCAAAGTCAAGCGTGTCGACTGCACCGCCAGCGGCGCGTTTTCGGCGATCGACGCGGCAAAAGCCAGCGCTGTCTCGCGCACGGAGGCCAGCGGCACCAGGCGATCGACCAGGCCCCATTGCAGCGCGGTTTCGCCGTCGATGCGCGCGCCCGTGAGGAACATTTCAGCCGCACGCTGCTGGCCGATCAGCCGCGGCAGGGTATGGGTCAGACCGAATCCCGGATGGATGCCGAGCTTGACGAAATTGGCGGCAAAGCGCGCCTCGGGACTCGCGATCCGGAAGTCGGCGAACACCGCCAGGCCGAACCCGCCACCGATCGCCGGACCCTGCACCGCCGCGACCACCGGCTTCGTGTTCGAGAACAGCCGCACCGCCTCTTGGTACAGCGGATTGCGACTGCGCGGCACCGAGTCGTCAATCACCGACGCCCCGCGATTGTCGAAGTTGGCGCCAGCGCAAAAAGCCTTGCCTTCAGAGCATAGGACGATCGCGCGACATTCGCGTTCGTGGTCGAGATCCTCAAGCGCATCGGCCAAATCGCGGATCAAGGCGTGGTCGAAGAAATTGTTCGGCGGTCGACGGATCTCGAGTTGCGCGACATGGGCGCTCAGGCTTACCGCGACATCTCCATAGCGTTCTTTCAGCATTGCTCATCACTCCGGTCAGGCCCGTGGGCCGCATGTATGGCCGACGGCATGTCGGCAACGAACTGTCTTGGAACCACTCGGCCCCAACCGCGATCATGCCTGCGCCGCACGAACCCCGCCAAACTGCCGCTTGCAAGCACCGGTCCTGGCGTGGGTTCAAGGGCGATCCGTCAAGGGGCTCTGCGCACAGCGCACACAGCTTGGGGGCCGGGTGGGTCAAACGCTTGGCGTTGACGCTGCTGCGCGCGCATGGGCAGATCGAGCCCAGCGGCCTCATTTCCAGGGGCAGTGGAAACGGCGGTCGATGCCGGCCGCATAGTCGTGGTAGGTCATGCCCTCGCAGACCACCCGGTCGACAAAGACCGCCGCGCCCAGCGCGAGAACCAACAGCCACAGCAGCATCCGGCGCGACATCGGGCATTCCTCCTGAGGGCTGCGATGGCGGCAGCCGAGATCTTCATTCCAGTCATTCGTGCGCGAGACGTCGCAGCCTCGCGCACAGCGTTCACAGCAGCGTAGGCGTCTCGAGATCGAGTGTGGTCACGCGCCTCAACTCCCGCTTGTGGTTCTTGTCGTCGTAGGCAAGACCCCGATGCATCGTCGTGCGGTTGTCCCAGACCACCAGGTCCCCGTGGCGCCACGCATGGCGATAGACAAACCGCGCTTGCGTGGCATGCTCCATCAGGTCCCGCAGCAACAATCTGCCCTCTGGCACTGGCCAATCGATGATCCGGGAGGCATGCGCGGCAAGGTAGAGCGAGCAGCGCCCGGTGCCCGGATGGATGCGAACGAGCGGGTGTACCGCCCCTTGCAGTTTTTCCGCCTCATCAGGCGCAAATTCAAAACCCAGGGTCTGTCTCGAGTAGGCAATCGAGTGGTGGACGCGAAGCCCTTGCAGCTTGTCTTTCGTTTGATCGTCGAGCGCGTCGTACGCCGCCCGCATGTCGGCGAATTCCGTGTCGGCGCGAACCGTGGGCACCACTCGCGCCGAGAGCATCGAATAACGTCCGGCCGGATCCTGGAACGATGCGTCGGTGTGCCACAGCCGATTGCCCAATCCGTACTGTCGACGCCGATCATCGGTTCTCAGGATCTCGCCGTTCTCGTCGACGTTGGAGATGTCCGACACCGCTTCATTGCCAAGCCGGCTCTTGCCGAGCGCGGCGGCGCCCGTTTTCGCGTGCAGCCTGCCGTCGAAACGCTGCGCAAAGTCCAGCTGCGAGGCGTCTGTGAAGGCCTGGTCGCGAAATACGAGCACGGCATGGTCGTTCATGCCGCTGCGGATATGCTCGAGCGTCGGGCGGTCGTGGACCTCGCGCAAATCGATCGGGCTCGCTTCGGCGACGAAGACGGGATGGAGCTTCTGGAAGCTGAGCTGCATGGCTGGCCTGAATGCGCAGTGCGGAGCCCGAACCCTAGCACAGGGGAGCGGCCTTGAGCCGCCGGGCAGGGAATTCGCGCGCTGTGGGCCTGTCGTCCGGCGCGCCAGGGTCAGATGACAGAAAAACGAGGTGACAAGCGATGGCTGGACCGAAAGAATTCAATGCTGAGGCGATCGCCGGCCTGCCCGACGAGGAGCCGGTGGTCATGGTCAACCTGCTGCAGTTGCGCGACCGTGCGGCCTACAAGCGCTACAGCGAGCTCACGATGCCGCTGATCAAGGCGCGCGGCGGCACGGTGCTGTGGGCAGGCGACGGCCAGGCGGTGGCGTTCGGCGACGCCCAGGCCGACCGCTGGGACTATGTGGTCTTGGTGCGCTACCCCACGCGGGCGTCATTCCTCGACATGATGCGTTCGCCCGAGTACCAGGCGGCGAACCTGCATCGTGAGGAGGCGGTGACGAAACACGTCATCATCGTGAGCACCGAAACCTACTCCAAGCTGATGCCCAAGTGAGCAGGCCCCAGCGGCACTGTCTTTGCGCCGCGTCGCGGCGCAAGGCATGTTGTGGTTCACGCCAACGCCCGCGTGCAGCGAAAACCGAGCTGGAGCGCTCGCGTCGGGCGGCTTTCAATACGACTTGGGCATGCCCAGCACCTTCTCGGCGATGTAGCACAGGATCAGTTGCGGGCTGACCGGCGCCAGCCGCGGGATCCAGGACTCGCGCAGGTAGCGCTCGACGTGGTATTCCCGGGCATAGCCCATGCCGCCATGGGTGATCACCGCGTTCTCGCAAGCCCGAAAACCGGCTTCGGCGCCTAGGAACTTGGCGGCATTGGCCTCGGCCGCGCAGGGCAGTCCGGCGTCATAGAGCGCCGCAGCCTTGTGCACCATCAGGTGCGCGGCTTCGAGCTCCATCCAGTTGCGCGCCAGCGGGTGCGCGATGGCCTGGTTCTGGCCGATCGGCCGGCCAAACACCACCCGCTCGCGGGCGTATTGCGTGGCCCGGCGCAGCGCTGCGCGGCCCAGGCCGATGGCCTCGGCGCCGATCAGGATGCGCTCGGGGTTCATGCCGTGCAGGATGTACTTGAAGCCCTGGCCTTCTTCGCCGATGCGGTCTTCCACCGGGATGCGCAGGCCGTCGATGAAGAGCTGGTTGCTGTCGACCGCTTTGCGTCCCATCTTGGCGATCTCGTGCACCTCGATCCTGCTGCGGTCGAAAGCGGTGTAGAACAGGCTCAGGCCCTCGCTGCCGTGGCATTGGTCCTCATGCGTCGTGCGCGCGAGCAGCAGCAGGCGGTTGGCCACCTGGGCGGTCGAGATCCACAGCTTCTGGCCGGTCACAAGGTAGTGGTCACCTTGGCGCACCGCGCGTGTTTTCAGCCCCAGGGTGTTCAGGCCGCTGTCGGGCTCGGTGACCGCGAAACATGACTTGTCGATTCCTTGGATCAGCGGCGGCAGCCAGCGCTGTTTTTGCTCCTCGGTGCCGAACACCACCGCGGGCTGCAGGCCGAAGATGTTCATGTGCACGGCTGATGCGCCCGACAGACCCGCGCCGGACGCGGCGATGGTGTGCATCATCAGCGCGGCCTCGCCGATACCCAGCCCGGAGCCGCCGTAGGCCTGGGGCATCGCGATGCCCAGCCAGCCGGCTGTCGCCAGCGCTTGGTGGAATTCGGCCGGATAACCGCCTTCGGTGTCGCGCTTGAGCCAGTAGTCGGCGTCAAAAGGTTGGCAAAGGCGCTCGATCGCGTCCACGATCTGCTGTTGTTCGTCGTTCAGGGCAAAGTCCATGGGGGTTCCTTGGCGCGGGTAGCGCGGTCGATCGGCAGCGTAGCTTGTGGCCTGTCGCACGGCTGACACCCAAGCGACGGAACGCCCGCTGTGTTTTCACGCATCATGCGGCTCCCC
>CALQBT020000191.1 GCA_943328885.2 Bordetella parapertussis
GCTGCGATCCCTGCTGGGTGCTCCAGCCTGGCAGGTGGTAGGCGAGATCGAGTTGTTTGCCGGCGAGTGCCGGGATGCCGGGGCACTGCGCGCCTGCGAGTACGCCGAACTGCTGGCCGCACGGGTTCGGGCTGGGCGCGGTTTGCCCTCGGCACTGATGGCCGAGCAGTTCCGGATCCTGGACCAGACCACGCGCGAGATCGTGGAATGGCTGCTCGAGTCTGAGCGACTGGCGCGCTGAATTCGGCCTGGCGGCGCGCTCTGGTCAGAGTGTGTGCACCTGGGTTGGCAGACCCAGCAGCAGTCTTCCTGTGAGTTCGTAGGTCGCGTCGTTGACCATCATGTGCTGGGTCGCCACCTGCACGTCGCGCAGGCTGCGCTGAAGCGCTGAATCGGCAAACACGGCTGCGCCGCCGGCCAAGGTATAGACCCGACGCACGACCTCGGCAGCCGTCTGCACCGCATGGGTGGCGGCCAGGCGCAGGTCGCGCCGGCAGTCCAAGGGGGTATCGCCGCCCTGCTGCGCGGCCTGCCAGGCGGTGGCCATGCTGCTCAGCAAAAAAGCCCGGGCGCTGCGCAGCGCAGCCTCGGCACGTGCCACTGCGTCCTGCACGGTCGCCTTGCTGGCCAAAGGCTTGCTGCTGGCCTGGGGCACGGTACGGCTGGCCTGGGCGATGAAACCGGCCAAGGCCTGGTTCGCGATGCCGGTGGCGACCGCCGCGATCGACAGGGCTAGCAGGCCGAAGACCGGAAAACGGTAGAGCGGGCGGGCGATTCGTGGGCCATCGAACAGCGAGGCGCTGCGCCCCAGCGGCACGAAGGCGTCCTGGGCCTCGAATTCACCGCTGCCGGTGCCGCACAGGCCAAAGCTGTCCCAGTTGTCGAGCAATCGCACCTGGGCCCGCTCCAGCAGCACCGATACCACTCGAGGCGTGCCGTCGGCCAGCAGCGCGGCCTGGCCGTCGTCGTCGAGCAGCAGGCAACCGGCACTGATGATGTCGGCGTTGTGCGTTCCCGAGCCCCAGGGCCAGCGGCCGCTGACCCGCAGGCCCGACACACCGTCTTGCACGCAGGCCCTTGCGCGCCCTCGCGGCGCGAACACACCGGCCGTCTTGAGCTCGGGCTTGCTGAAGATCGCGTGGGCCTCGGCCTCGGGCAGGTAGGCCGCGAGCACGCTGGAGGTGCACGAGATGAAACAGCACCAGGCTGCAGCGGCGTCAGCCTGTGCCAGCCGTTCGATCACCAGAAAGAAGCTCGTCGGCGAAGCCTCATGGCCGCCATAAGCCCTCGGCGTGAGCAGTCGGTACAGGCCTGACGCAGCCATCGAGTCGGCGATGTCTTGCGGCAGCCAGCGCTGGGCCTCGATCTCGCGGCTGCGCCCGGCCAGCAGCAGCGCGGCTTGCTCTGCGGCTTGCATCAGCGCTGGATGCTGGGGCGACAGGGTCGAGTGGTCCTGGGTCATGCGGCGCTCCGGCGGGTCTTGGGTCGATGATGCCGGCAAGCCAGGCGCTGAGCGACGGTGGATGCCACGAAGGTCAAAGAATACGCCACGGGAAGGTTTGGCTATCGCGTCGCTGGCACGCGCTGTGCATCGGCAAGCAGCAGGGTTTCGAGCTGATGCGCGGTCACGCCGTAGAAGGCTTTGAGTTCGCTCACTTTGGCCAGCAGCGCTGCGCGCTGGGCGGTCGGCAGTGGGTCGGCGCGGCGCACCGCCAGCACCATCTTGTTCTTGCCTGTGTGCTCGGGCGAGATGAATTCGAACACCTGGGCGTCGTAGCCGCAGGCCTGCAGCAGCAGCGCGCGCAGCGCGTCGGTCAGCATTTCGGCCTGCTCGGTCATGTGGATGCCGTGGCGCAGCATCGCTTGCAGCGGCGCCGGGGCAGTCATTTGCGGCCTGAGTTGCTGGTGGCAGCAGGGTGAGCACAGGATGATGGCCGCGCCGCTGCGCACGCCGTGGTGCATCGCGACATCGGTGGCGGTGTCGCAGGCGTGCAGCGCGATCATGATGTCGATCGGCCGATGGCCTTGGCCATCGGCGCTGCCCTGCGCCGCGGCAAACTGTCGGATGTCGCCGGCCTCGAAGCGCAGTCCGGCCAGCCCCAGCCTGGTCGCCGCGTTGTTGCACAGCAGCGTGAGGTCCTCGCGCAGTTCCACGCCAACCACGTCGGGCAAGCGTCCGCTGGCTTGCAGCTGGTGCCAGACTGCAAAAGTCAGGTAGCCCTTGCCGGCGCCGAAGTCCAGCACCTGCACCGGCTGCGCCGGATCGCGTCCGGCAAGCGGCGACTGTGCGATCGCGTGCGACAGCACCTCGACGAACTTGTTGATCTGTCGCCATTTGCGTGCCATCGTCGGCACCAGGCGGTGCTGGTCATCGGTGACGCCGAGTTCGGTCAAGAACGGAAGGTCTAGCGACAGCGCGCGCTGCTTGACGCGGTCATGTCCCGCCCCGCCAGGCGCATCGGCAGCACTTGACCCTGCGGGGCCGGCGGCTGCCGCGGCGAGCTTGCCCACGCGCAAGGACCAGCCCTTCTTGCCCATCGAGAGCTGGATGTCGTGGCCTCGCGTGACCAGATGGGCGTGGTGGAACTGGCTGTCGATCAGCGAGCCGATCAGTGCCACGGCGTCGGTCAGCGGCAGGTTCTTGGTGATGTCCTTGGTGCGGTGACGCCAGACCAGTGACAGCTGCTCGGCCCCGCGCAACACCAGGCGGCGCGCCAGCAGCTTGTCCAGCGAGGGCTCGGCGGCGTGCGGCCGCCCCAGGCTCAGGCTGAGAAAACTGCCGTCGCCCAGGCTTTGCTGCAGCCTGAGGATGAATTTCTGCGTTTCGGCGTTGGGGGAATTCATCATCGAAGGGTCAGCGCGCAGTTGCGCAGCGCTTGTTGCGGGTCAGCCGCGGTGATCGCAGCGAGCAGTCGGCAGTTCATGGTTTGGCGCTGGACTTGAGGCTGGACTTGGGGCTGGTATCGACCGGTTTTGCGGCAGGTTTCTTGTCCCCTGGTTTGCTGCTGGCCCCGCCCTTGGCCGCCGGCTTGACGCCTGGCTTGACGCCTGGCTTGACGCCTGGCTTGATGCCCCGCTTGGCCGCTTGTTTGGGCTTGGCGGCGATTTTGCCCGCGACCGCCTTGGGCAGCGGGCTGGTGCCGGTCGGCGTTGCCTGGGCGCCCAGCCCCAACCACCCCTGGCAGGCCGGTTGCAGCATCGCTTGAGGTACTGCTTGGTAGCGCATGCGCTCGCGCATCGGCGGGCCGGCTGGCAGGTAGCGCAACTCGAGCAGCTGGCCGTCTGCGCCTTGCACCCGCAGCAGCACCGGCTGGCTCGCATCACCCATCACCAGCGATCGACTGAGCAGGGCCATGCCGTTGCGCAGACCTGCGGTGGCGGCGGGTCCATCGGGCTCGACGCCACCCACCACCCCGGTCTCCAGCGAGGCCGGATCGAAGCCCAGTCGCCATGCTGGCGCCGACAGCGGTCTTCCGATGAAGCAGGGCCCGAGCGTGGTCAGACCGAAACCGAAGACCTCGCCTTGTTCGACATGGCGCTGGATGTCGCGCAGCGGCTGCTCGCCCAGCTTGGACCTGAGGGCTGCCAGCAGTCTGTGGGTGGCCAGCGGTGCGCTGGTCAGGCCTTCGCGTTTGGCTTGCGCCGGGGGCAGCAGCAGGCCTCGCATCACCGCGTCGAGCCCGGGGTGTCCGACGGCACGCAGTGCGCCATGCCATTGCAGCGCCAGCCACTCGCCGCGGGCTGCATTCAGGCTGATCAGCGCTTCGCTGCGCGATGCGCCCGCGCCCAGGCGCGCCTGGGGCTGCGCCCGATCGGGTGAGTCCAGGTAGCGGTCGATCTGGCGATTGAGCGCGCTGGCGAAGTCCTCCGGCGTCCAGCGGCCTTCGCGCAGCAGCAAGCGGTGGGCGTAGAACTCTGCCCAACCTTGGCTGAACCAGGCCCGCAGAACCTCGTCCTGGCGACCGGTATGGACCGTGGGGCCGAAGCGGTCCGGGATCCAAGTCCGCATCAGCGCCCCGGCGATCAAGGCGTCAAAGTCTTCGCCTGGCAAGGCCGGGTCGGGCGGCATCGGCACCGCGACCGCCTGATGCCAGGCAGCGGCCTGCCCAGCCGATGGACTGGGCAGCAGCAAGACCAGCAGCGGCTTGGCGGGCGTGTTGTCGCCCCAGAATCGGCGCTGGCTGGCCAGCGCCTGCGAACTGGCCTGAGCCTGGGCCTCGAGGCCAGCGCGCCAGGCCGGCGCACTGGGCCGCACCACGGTCAAGGTCTGACCATCGTCGTTTCGTGTCAGCACTTGCAGTGCGCCACCGGCGTACAGCGCTTGCTGGACCCGCCAGCGCAGCGTCGCAGCCCCAGGCGCGACCAAAAACAGTGTCGAAGCCCCCTCGGCCTGGCCATGGCTACTGACCCAGCGTGTCGGCCCATCTGCGGACGCTGCAAGGGCAGGATCGGGCGGCGGGGACAGGTCTTTGAAACCGACGCAGGCCGAGGGCGGGTTGGCCTCGTCGATCTCCTCGGGCACTGGCAGCAGGCTCTGACCGGCGAAAGCGAACCAGTTGGCTGCCAGCTGTGCGCCGCCGCTCTGGGCCGTGTTCGGCGACGGGGTCAGGCGCCAGCGCAGTTGCACCCGCTCACCGGGCGCGTGGCTGACGCTGCGCAGCGTGGGGTCGCCGACGACGGCCTGCAGCCTGCTGCTGCCGGCAGTGTCTTCGCTGAGCGCCGTCCAGCCGTCGGGCAGGCGCAGTGTGCTGCGGCTGCGCGGGCCGGCGCTGAAGCTCATGTCGACTTGTAACTGGCGCGGTTCGGCGGCGAACTGCGGCGTCACCTGCCACAGCAGATCGCAAGCCGCTGCCTCGGCGGCCTGTGCTTCGACGCTGACCAGGCCCAAGACACAGGCTGCCAGCGCTGCGCACAGCCGCCGCATCGTGTCGGGGCCCGAGCAGCAATCGGATTTTCTGGTTTGCATCGGCGTGGCGGCATCGCGACCTGGCGCGTGCCATGAGGGCGGCTGCGCAGCTTAGCCTATGCCAGCCCAATGCCGCCTCGGCGGGTGGCGCGCCCAAGCGGCAAGCCGGGTTCGGGCTTCAGGGCGCAGGTGCTGGTTGGAGGCGGGCCAGCATCTCGCCCATTTTCTGGTGGACTGCGTTGACCGCTTTCAGTGGCCGCACCAGCACTTTGAAGTCGACGATCTGGCCCGCATCGTTCCAGCGGATCAGGTCGACCCCGTTGATCTGGATGCCGTCGAGTTCGGTGCTGAATTCCAGCATCGCGTCGTGCTCGCCGACGATCTCGCGCTCATAGCGGAAGTGCTCGCTGTTGAGGACTTGCATCGCGCCGATCAGGTACTTCATCGTGATCGCTTTGCCACGCTGAGGTTTGTGCACCACCGGGGAGTGGAACACCACCTCGTCGGCCAGCAAGCGGCCGAGTGCGGTCATGTCGCGCGATGCCACGATCTGGTGCCAGGCGGTGATGACAGGGGAGTCGCTCATCAGCAGATCGCCGTGTTGGCGCCGTGTTTGTCTGACAGGGTTTTCTGGACTTGGACCTTGGCAGCATGACAAGCCTGCCCGGCGTCGCCGGTCCGCAGTGGTGGCAATCCCGGACCCGCTGTCAAGCAGCGATCCTGAATCCAGTTCAGGACCAGTCCAAGAGCCGCGAGCCTGCCGGCCGCGTCGCCTTGACTACATGCTGCGTCGGTACTGCCCACCCACCTCGAACAGCGCATTGGTGATCTGGCCCAGGCTGCAGCAGCGCACCGCGTCCATCAACACGTCGAACACGTTGTCATTGTTGATGACCGCCTGCTGCAGCCTGGCCAGCATCGCCGGTGACTCGGCGGCATGGCGGGCCTGGAAGTCGGCCAGCCGCGTCAGCTGCGATTCCTTCTCGTCCTCGGTCGACCGCGCC
>CALQBT020000192.1 GCA_943328885.2 Bordetella parapertussis
CGTCTGACCAAGGGCGATCTGCCGGCTGGCCGGCTCACGCCGAGCGGCGGTAAACGCGAGTTCAGTCTGGCCGAGACCCGGCAGTGGTCGCGCGCCTATAGGCAGGAAAAGATGAAGCCCACGGGCCAGCGTGCGATCTGCATTGCGGTGGCCAACTTCAAAGGCGGTGTGGCCAAGACGACGAGTTCGATGATCCTGGCCCAGGGCCTGAGCTTGCGCGGCCATCGGGTGCTGGCCATAGACATCGACCCGCAGGGCTCGTTGACCACGCTGCACGGTATCCTGCCCGAGACCGAGGTCACCGAGGAGATGACGATCTCGCCGCTGTGCCACGGCACCAGCCAGGACATCACGCCGGCGATTCGGTCGACCTATTGGGACGGTATCGATCTGGTGGCGGCCGCGCCGTTTTTGTTCTCGGCCGAGTTTGCCTTGCCGGCGCGCCAGATGAGTGACACCGGCGCGCGTTTCTGGGACGTCCTGAGCGATGGTCTGGAGCCCGTGCGCGACCTCTACGACGTGATCGTGATCGACACCCCGCCATCGCTGTCCTATGTCACGATCAACGGACTGTGGGCTGCCGATGGCATCGTGGTGCCGGTGCCACCCTCAGGACTGGACTTTGCGAGTTCGGCGCAGTTTTGGTCGCTGCTGGCCGACCTGGGCGGCAACCTTGACCAGCAGGAGGCTGAGGGCGCGCGCAAGGTGTTCGACTTTCTGCATATTTTGCTCAGCCGGGTGGACCAGGCTGACGCCGCCTCGCCGGCGGTGCGGCAGTGGATCCAGGCCACTTATGGCGAGTTCGTGCTGCCGGTGGAGATCCCCAAGACCTCGGTGACGAGCAACAAGGCGGCCGAATTTGCCACCGTCTACGATGTTCAGAAATACGACGGCTCGGCCAAGACTTACAAGCGAGCGGTCGATGCTTATGACCGCTTCGTCGACTTGGTCGAAGACTCCGTGGTCGAGGCCTGGCGCAGCCGCGGGGTGGCATCGTGAAGGCTGTGGCTTGGGTCGCAGCGCTGGTGTTGGCTGTGGATTCTTTGATCTTCAGGTTTGGCAACCCGGTTGCCAGCACAGGAGGGCGTTGAGATGAGCACCAAGTCGAAACTTCTTGCGATGACTGGCGATTTGCAGTTGCCCGGGGATGCGATGGCTGCGGCGATCGATGACGCGGGGCTGGAGCAGCTTGCGCCTGTTGAGGGGCGCACCGCGACCCGTTTTCCGCCGGTCTTGCCCGGCGCTGCGGCCCGAACAGGCCCGGGGCAGATGCTGCAGTTTCGCGGCCAGATGCTGGCCGTCGAGGGCGAGATTGGCAAGTTGCGCGAACGCCTGAAGGAGCATGACGACGCGGTCCCGACCAAGCGACTCGACCCGCAGTGCATCAGCCCGAGTCGTTGGGCCAACCGCCACCCCGATGCCTTCAACCGGGCCGAATTCGCCAGATTGCGCCAAGACATCGAGTTGGCCGGGGGCAATGTGCAGCCAATCTCGGTGCGCGCTTTGCCAGGGCAGGGCGGTCGCTACGAGATCATCTTTGGCCACCGGCGCCACCGCGCATGTTCGGAGTTAGGTTTGCCAGTGCTCGCAACGATCGATACATCGGCGAGCTCGGATTTGGAGCTGTTTTCGGCGATGGACCGCGAAAACCGCGAGCGCGCCGACCTCTCGCCCTACGAGCAGGGCGCGATGTACCGGCGCGCCCTCGATGAGAAGCTCTACCCCTCGAACCGGCGACTCGCCGAAGCGCTCGGGGTTTCGCACACCTGGGTCGCCAACGTGCTGCTGGTGGCTGATCTGCCACCATCGGTGATAGAGTGCTTCCGCTCGCCGCTGGAGGTGCAGCACCGTCATGCCAGGGCCTTGGCAGTGGCGCTGGACAAAGACCGGAAAATCGTGTTGCGTCGCGCTGACAAGCTGCGCCAGCAGCAGCGCAAGTTGGTGCCTGCCGCGGTGGTCGCAACCTTGCTGGGAGCGGTCGACGCCGCCGAGGCGACCAGCGCCACGGCGATCGAGGTCGACGGCAAGGCGGTGGGCAAGTGGCAGCGCGACGGGGCAGGGCGCTTGACGATCCAGCTCGACGCCGGTGTGGCCACCGACGAGCGGGTCGAGGCATTGATCGCTTCAATCGTCCAGGCGCTGGGGCGCTGAGGCACTGGCAACCTGGTTGCCAGTGCGGGCGGTGCGGCGCTCGTCCGGCCCTTGACTGGCAACCAGGTTGCCAGCCTGGATGCCGGCCTGGTTGCTAGCGCTGTAGCGCCATCAAGGCATTGGGCTTTCAGCGCCAAATGCCAGCTCGATTGCCCGCTGGCGGCGGCCTTTTTCGGCGCTGACGTAGATCGAGGTGGTGGCCAGACTGCGGTGCCCCAGATTGGCCTGCAGCACATCTTGCGGCACCCCTTTGGCCACCGCATGTGAGCCGTGGGTGTGGCGCAGCCAGTGCGTGGTGGCCTGTCGGATGCGTTGCGCCGAGCGCGGATCGCGCGCTGTCAACGCGTTAGCGCATTGCTCGAAGCCTTGGACCAGCAGCTCGTGGATGCGCGCCGTCGACAGCGCCTTGTTGCTGTTAACTTGGGCGATCAGAGGCGTTGCGGGGTCGTTGCCCAGCAAGTCGGTGTCGAGCCCGCGCTCTGAAAAGTAGGCGCGCAGCGCCTGCACGGTAGGGGAGGGCAGGGCGACTTCGCGCCAGCGCGCCCGCTTGCCCAAGACCATGATCGACCAAGCCCAGGCGCCGTCGTCGAGTTGTTCGTGGCGCAGCCATTCGACCCTCGCACTGGCCAACTCGGACAAGCGCATGCCGGTGGTGTAGGCCAGCGTCAGCATGAAGCCCAAGCGCCTGGATGCAGCGCTCGGGGGCAGGGCGGTGGCGTCGCCCAACCACTGCTGCACTTGACTCCACTGCAGCAGCGACAAGGCTCGCAGTTGCGGCATCGACGGTGCGTCCGGGCGCTGCGGCACATCGTCCCAGGGGTTGGTGTCGAGGTAGCGGCGGCGCACCAGCCACTCGCACAGGTTGCGCACGATGGCTTGCGCCGTGGCGGCCGAACGCGCAGCCAGCGGACCCTCGAATGGCCGCCAGGACTCGCTCCAGCGCTGGGTGTTGCGCGCGCCGGTCCAGGCCGGGCCGGGCGAGGCCAGAAAGTCCCGGTAAGCCACGCAGTCGTCGCCGTCCAGCGAGGACAAGGCCTTGCGCCGCTCGACCACAGCCCACAGCAAGAACCGTTCAGCCTCCTTGCGGTAAGCGCGCCAGGTGTGGCTGGCCTGAACACGCAGGCGTAACCACGCCGCAATGGCCTCGTAATCGGTTCGCGCTGCAAGCTTGCAGCGATCGAGCGCTGCGCGGTTCGAACCCCTAGACCCGTCGATCGCCTCAGGCGAGGCGAAGCGCTCGAGCGGCACGATGCCGGTGCGTGCGGTGGGCGTCAGCGACCGGGTGTCGACCTGGCTGCGGGCGTGCAGCG
Source organism: Bordetella parapertussis (assembly GCA_943328885.2). GTDB lineage: Bacteria > Pseudomonadota > Gammaproteobacteria > Burkholderiales > Burkholderiaceae_C > Pseudaquabacterium > Pseudaquabacterium parapertussis_A. The sequence continues at coordinate 3,462 of CALQBT020000192.1, forward strand.
CACCAGCGGGCAGGGCGCCTAGCGTGGCGGCCTGCTGCGCGAGCCAGCGCGAAATCCGCGCCGCGCCTGTGGGGCCGATCTTGGGCACAGCGCGGTGCCAGTTGAAACCCTTGCGCGCGATCCAGGCGGTGAGCTCGTCGAGCCGCTGGATGCCCACCGCCGCGAGTCTGGCGGCGACCTGCTCATCGAGCCAGGCGACCACTGGATCGCTAGGCAGCGGGTCGCGTGCGACCAGGCTCTCCAACCACTGCAACGCCGCGAGCAGCCGTGCGCGTAGCCGTTCACGCCGCCGCGCTGCGCTGCGCGAATCGACATGCCCATGGCTGGACTGGTAGAGCTCGACCAGTTCGGCTTCGCTGTAGAAGTCTGGCGCTTGGCTTTCTCGAAATTCATCGAGGGTGGGAGGGCTGCCCGCGCGGTCGGTGATCGCGTGCGGGTCGCGGCGCAGCAGCGCGGCGATGTCGGTGCGCCCGTGGGCGCGTGCGAGTTTGCGCAACACCTCCTGCAGGCGCTGCAACTCACCGCGCGCCCGTCTGGCGTCGGCTACGCCGTCGACGTAGAGGTAACGATCCCAGGCCGAGGCCAGATCCAAGCCTTCGGCCCAGCAGCGAACAAAGGCCATCTGCGGATGGCCGAGGCTGCGTGCGGATGGCGCGGCCGGATTGAGGGTCAGTGGCATGCTTCGCCGCGCTCACCACCGCAAGGCCTAGACAGCCGCAAGTGCCTGTCGTGCCAGTGATTTTTCTTGGCCTTGGAGGGTGATGATGACATTGTTGGAGTGAATATTACACCATGATAATAACACTTATCAATGGTTATTGATCCACATTCGAGCTGGCCGACTGCCGGATCTATGCCGCCCCAAGCGACTGCGCCGGCAGAAGGCGCTGCAGGCGCTCAGTGGAGCGAAACGGCAGCTTGCGAACAGCTTGTTCGGTTGCTAGGTGGCCTGTCGTGAAAGGCAGCGCACGCGTCGAACACTCTGGTTGATCGACTGATGCTGCCTCACTTGTCTTGACGAAATCCACACAAAAATGTACTATGATTCTCTTACGCGGAGGTGTCCATGTCCCAGGCTCAAGAACCAGTCACGATCAGCATCCGAGCCAAAGCAGGTCAGCGAGACCTCATTGATCAAGCGGCTGATCGACTCGGGCGCAGTAGGTCGGACTTCATGCTTGAAGCCGCATGCAGGCAGGCTGAGGATGTTCTGCTGGACCAAATCTACTTTGCGCTTGATGCGAACGGATTCGCTGCATTCCAGGACATGCTCGACAACCCGCCGGCGCCCACAGACCGCTTGCGCCGCACCCTCAAAGCCCAAGCGCCGTGGGTGACGATGGCTGCAACGCCAGCCAAGACCGCAGGTCGCAGCGGTAAGTGATCGAGCCGATGATCTCGGCGCCTCAACCGCTGACCGAACGGCACCAGCTCGCCAACTTCGACTGTGGTGAGCCGTCGCTCGATGACTGGCTCAAACGGCGTGCGGCGAAGAACCAAGCCAATGGGTCGTCGCGCACATACGTGGTGTGCGTCGGCGAGGCTGTGGTCGGCTACTACTGCCTCGCGGCCGGCGCCATTGGCCACGCGGACGCGCCATCCCCTATGACCCGAAATCGGCCTGATCCGATACCTGTTCTGGTTCTCGGCCGCTTGGCGATACACAAGGACCACCATTTGAAGGGCATCGGCACCGCTTTGCTGAACGACGCGATTCGCCGGGCGATTCAGGCCGCCGAGATCGCCGGCGTCACCTCGCTGCTGGTGCATGCCATCTCAGAGCAGGCCCGGCGGTTCTACCGGTCCCGAGGTTTCATCGAGTCACCTGTCAAGCCCATGACCCTTTGCCTGATGCTGGGCACGGTCGACAAGGCATTGCGCGAACCGTAGCTCGCGAGCGCGCAACTCGCAGCACTCAAACAAGCCATGAGAAATCTCAAGCAACGGGTGTGGGCTTTGTAATCTTGCGACTCTGTCGCAAGATTGGATCAGCAGGCCCGGTGCTGCCAACTCGCATCGCGACGAGTTCAGGCGCGAAAGACCACGGACATGAGTGACCGCAAACCCACCCAGACCGCCAAACCATCGCCGCGACAGGTCGTTGCTGGAGCTCAAGTTTTCAAGATCGTCTGGTCACTGAGCGATCTTTGATTTTACATAAGGTATATCGTCGCGCATTCAGCGTATCCCGGCCATGCAGTCGAACCGCGACATCAGCGCTGAACTGGTTCAGGCCAGCATCCCTGCGTTGCGCATCAACTCTGCAAGGAACGTGTCTTCCAGCGCGTAGACGCCGCGCGCAGCGCGCCAGACTATGCTCTTGTCCTGCAGCGCGATCAGGGCTTGCTGCACATTGGCCGTGTCAGGCTCCACTTTGGCATCTGGCGCGGTCTTGGACAGCACGGCTTGGTAGCGTTCCATCGTGTCCTGCTCGAAGGGCGC
>CALQBT020000193.1 GCA_943328885.2 Bordetella parapertussis
GAGGAAGTCGCAGTTCTCGGCCAACTGCTCGATCGGGTAGCCGCGGTACAGCAACTCGCCCTTGTCACCATCGATGTAGGTGATCGTCGAATTGCAAGACGCGGTCGACAGGAAACCCGGGTCGTAGGTGAACTTGCCGGTCTGGCCGTAAAGCTTGCGGATGTCAATCACATCCGGGCCGATGTTGCCCTTGTAGAGGGGCAAGTCCATGCTGGGGCTGCCGTCTGAGAATGACAGGGTGGCTTTAACGTCGGAGGTGTTCATTGGGCTTTCCCATTCTGGTCGGGTTGAGGCAATCGGTCATTCTCTTGCTCGCAGCATGCCGAGCACCTCGATCACCTCGGGACGCGCAAGTTCGTCCTCAGGCTCGCGGCGGGCAAGCAGCAAATCCATCAGGTCATTGTCAGCCAGGTCCATCAATTGCTGCAATCCGGTCGCATGGCGAACGCTGAGTGCGCCCTGGTAGCGCCGAAAAAACCGATCAATGAACAGATCGTTCTCCAGCAACCCGCGCCGACAGCGCCAGCGCAAGCGGCTGAGCTCGGTGGCGTCGACAGGGTCGTCGGCAACATTGTCCATGGCGGTGCGGGCAGCAACCGAAGGCTGGCGCGCGCCTAGACGGCGCGGCGCACCATCAGTTCCTTGATCTTGCCGATGGCCCGGGTCGGGTTCAAACCCTTGGGGCAGACATCGACACAATTCATGATCGTGTGGCAGCGGAACAAGCGGTACGGGTCTTCGAGGTTGTCCAGTCGCGCCCCGGTGTCCTGGTCGCGGCTGTCGGCGATGAAACGGTAGGCCTGCAACAGGCCGGCCGGGCCGACGAACTTGTCAGGGTTCCACCAGAAGCTCGGGCAGCTCGTGGTGCAACTCGCACACAGGATGCACTCGTACAAGCCGTTGAGCTCGTCTCGCTCCTCAGGGCTTTGCAGCCGCTCTTTCTCGGGCGGGATCTCGTCGTTGACCAAATAGGGCTTGATCGAGTTGTACTGCTTGAAGAACTGCGTCATGTCGACGATCAGGTCGCGGATCACCGGCAGGCCGGGCAGTGGCTTGAGCACCACCACGCCGGGCAGGTCGCGCATATTGGTCAGGCAGGCCAGACCGTTCTTGCCATTGATGTTCATCGCGTCCGAACCGCAGACGCCTTCGCGGCAGCTGCGACGGAAACTGATCGCCGGATCGACCGACTTGAGCTTCATCAGCGCATCGAGCAGCATGCGCTCGCTGCCGTCGAGCTCGACGTCGATCGACTGCATGTAAGGCTTGGCATCGGTGTCGGGGTCGTAGCGGTAGATCTGGAAGGTGCGCTTGGTCATGTTGAGGCTTTCTGTGCTGATGTCGGCCGGGCTTAGAACGTGCGGACCTTGGGCGGCACGCTGTCCACCGTCAGCGGCTTGAGCTGCACCGGCTTGTAGTCGAGCCGGTTGTCCTGGGCATACCACAACGTGTGCTTCATCCACTGTGCATCGTTGCGCCCGAGCGGGAACTCGGCGTCATCGGCGCCGCGTTCGTAATCGCTGACGGTGTGGGCGCCGCGGCACTCGTGACGAGCCGCGGCCGACTCGATCGTGGCCTGCGCCGCCTCGATCAGGTTCTCGACCTCAAGCGCCTCGATGCGCGCGGTGTTGAAGACCTTGCTCTTGTCTTTGAGCGTGATGCCGGCAACGCGTTCGCGCAGCGCAGCGATCTTGCGCTTGCCCTCGTCCATCGAGAGCTGGGTTCGGAACACCCCCGCGTGCAACTGCATCGCATCGCGGATGTCGTTGGCCACGTCCTGCGCGTATTCGCCCTCGGTGCTGGCGTCGAGCCTGGCGATGCGCGCCAGCGACTTGTCGGCCGCATCGGCCGGCAAGGACTTGTGCGAGGCGGTCGACTTCGACAAGCTGCTGACGATGTGGTTGCCCGCCGCACGGCCGAACACCAGCAGATCGAGCAGCGAGTTCGTGCCCAGCCGGTTGGCGCCGTGCACGCTGACGCAGGAACATTCGCCCACCGCGTACAAGCCGTCGACCACGCTGTTCGGATTGCCGTCCTTGGGCACCACGACCTGACCATTGATGTTGGTCGGGATGCCGCCCATCTGGTAGTGGATCGTCGGCACCACGGGGATGGATTCCTTGGTGATGTCGACATTGGCGAAGTTGTGGCCAATCTCGAACACGCTGGGCAGGCGCTTCATGATCGTCTCGGCACCGAGATGCGTCATGTCGAGTTGGATGTGGTCCTTGTTGGGCCCGCAGCCACGACCTTCCTTGATCTCCTGGTCCATGCAGCGCGAAACGAAATCACGCGGCGCCAGGTCCTTGAGCGTCGGCGCATAGCGCTCCATGAAGCGCTCGCCGTTGGCGTTGCGCAGGATCGCGCCTTCGCCGCGGCAACCTTCCGTGAGCAAGACGCCGGCGCCGAACACACCGGTGGGGTGGAACTGCCAGAACTCCATGTCCTCGAGCGGGATGCCAGCTCGCGCGGCCAGCCCCAGACCGTCGCCGGTGTTGATGAAGGCGTTGGTCGAAGCGGCGTAAATACGGCCGGCGCCACCGGTGGCGAGCAGCGTGGTCTTGGCCTCGAGGATGTAGACCTCGCCGGTCTCCATCTCCATCGCGGTCACGCCCAACACCGCACCGTCGGCATCGCGCACCAGATCCAGCGCCATCCACTCGACGAAGAATTGGGTACGGGCCTTGACGTTTTGCTGGTACAGCGTGTGCAGCATCGCGTGGCCGGTGCGGTCGGCGGCAGCGCAGGCGCGCTGCACCGGTTTCTCGCCGTAGTTGGCGGTGTGGCCGCCGAACGGCCGCTGGTAGATCGTGCCGTCGGGGTTGCGATCGAAGGGCATGCCGAAGTGCTCGAGCTCGTAGACCACCTTGCCGGCCTCGCGACACATGAACTCGATCGCGTCCTGGTCGCCCAGCCAGTCCGAGCCCTTGATCGTGTCGTAGAAGTGGTAGTGCCAGTTGTCCTCGCTCATGTTGCCGAGCGAGGCACCGATGCCGCCCTGCGCCGCCACGGTGTGCGAGCGGGTCGGAAACACCTTCGACAACACCGCCACGTTCAGACCCGCGCGGGCCAATTGCAGCGACGCACGCATGCCGGAACCACCCGCGCCGACGATCACCACGTCGAACTTGCGACGGGCTACTGAAGCCTTGTTTGCAGCCATTTGATTCACAGTCTCCACAGCACTTGCACAGCCCAGCCGGCACAACCGACCAACCAGGCGATCGCGGCCACCTGCAGCAGCAGGCGCACACCGACAGGCTTGACGTAGTCCATCAACACATCGCGCACGCCGACCCAGGCATGCCAGGCCAGCGCCACGATGATGACGAAGGTCGCCACCTTCATCCACTGGCGCGAGAAGATGCCCGCCCAGCTGTCATAGCCCGCAGGGCCACCGGTGATGACCTGCGCCAGCAGCGCCAGGGTGTAGACCGCCATCAACAGCGCGGTCACGCGCTGGCTCAGCCAGTCGCGAAATCCGTAATGCGCGCCCACGACCAGGCGCTTGGAACCGTAGTTGACGGCCATAGGTTTTGTCTCTCTTGATCAGGATTTCAGAACAGGCCGAACAGCTTGGCCCCGAGCGCGAGGGTCAGCACGATGCTGATCGCCAAGGTCGCCAGCGCCGACGATCGGCCTTGCTGCAGCGTCACGCTGTGGGTCGCATCCATCCAAAGATGGCGCACGCCAGCAACCCCGTGATGCAGATAGGCCCAGATCAGCGACAGCGCCACCAGCTTGACGACAAAGCCGGGAACGAAGCCTATGCCCGCGACAAACGCACTGGTGAAGGCGTCGAAGCTGATCTCGGAGCTCACGCTGTTGTCGAACATCCAGACGATGAACGGCAGCAGCAAGAACATCAGCATGCCGCTGGCTCGGTGCAGTATCGATACCACCCCGGCCAGCGGCAGCCGGTACTGCAGCGCGTCGATCAGTCGCATGTGCTCGCCCGGCCGGGATGTCGGGCGCTTCATGCTCGAAGCTTTGGTAGAGAGGTCGGCCATGGTTTGTGGTCTCGTTGTGCAGGGGAAAAACCCCAGGAGTCTATTGCAATGCGGCAGGATCGGCCGCAGCTGGCGCCAAGTCCGGGCCAACAGCTACGGTAAAGCCAGGCCGCATCAGTTCGATCAATTCAGCTCGTTCCGGTAGAAGTGCCGATCGGTGTTGTACAGGCCGCGTCGCAACTCGACCGGCTTGTCGCCATAGGTAAAGGACAAGCGCTCAACGCTGAGCAGCGGTGCGCCAGGCTTGATCCCCAGCAGCTGTGCAGTGAGGGGGTCGGCGGTGAGCGCACGAATCTTTTCTTCTGCACGGATCATGCGAACACCGAATTCGGCCTCGAACATGCCGTACATCGGGCCTTTGTAGTCGGCCAGCCGCTCGGCCGTCAGGCCCTTGAACAGCTTGCCGGGCAGCCAGATCTCATCGAGCACCACCGGTCTGGCGCCTGCCAGCAACAAGCGCCGCAACTGCACCACCGCATCGCCGCTCTTGCCAGCCAGCACCCGTGCGACGTCGGCGGGAGCACGCGAGCGGCGGCAGTCGAGCAAGCGGCGCTCCATGCCGAGCGCGCCACCGTCGTCGGGCATCAGGCGCAAAAAACGGTATTGGATCTGCTGCTCGGCATGGGTGGCCACGAAGGTGCCCTTGCCCTGGCGACGCACCAGCAGGTTGTCGGCCGCCAACTCGTCGACGGCCTTGCGCACCGTGCCCTGGCTGACCTTGAAGCGCGCAGCCAGGTCTTGCTCGCTGGGGATGGACTCCCCCGGCTTCCAGGCGCCCGCCTGCAGCTCGCGTGTGATCAAGGCCTTGATCTGCCGGTACAGCGGGCTGAACGCCGGCCCCGCGGCGGCGGGAACCTCGGCCGAGGGCTTGGGGATGGCAGAGGCGACAGACATGGTGCCAATTGCAGCACAAGCACCGCAACCCGTCTATCAAATGCTAAGAGATGTCTTATAGAAGACATAAGGGCTGCAAAATATCGCCAGCCCCCCGTAGCAACCCGTCGATTGGCCTACACTGCTGGTCGGCCTGCGTGGCCGCTTTTCACGGCCGCGTGGCCAAGGCGCAGGCAGGCCTGGGAAGTCGGCCGCAGCGCGCCGATTCGCCCCCGTTTTCGTCACCATCCTCCTGGAGCCTCCCATGAGCAAGAAGCCCGTTCGCGTGGCCGTCACCGGCGCCGCCGGCCAAATCGGTTACGCCCTGCTGTTTCGAATCGCCTCGGGCGAAATGTTGGGCAAGGACCAGCCCGTGATCCTGCAGCTGCTCGAAGTGCCGGCCGAAAAAGCCCAGGAAGCACTCAAGGGCGTGATGATGGAGCTTGAGGACTGCGCGTTCCCGCTGCTGGCCGGCATGCAAGCGCACAGCGACCCGATGACCGCATTCAAGGACACCGACTACGCCTTGCTGGTGGGCGCGCGTCCGCGCGGCCCGGGCATGGAGCGCGCCGACCTGCTGGCCGCCAATGCGCAGATCTTCACCGCGCAGGGCAAGGCCTTGAACGCCGTGGCGAGCCGCAACGTGCGCGTGCTGGTAGTCGGCAACCCGGCCAACACCAACGCCTACATCGCGATGAAGTCGGCACCCGACCTACCGCGCAAAAACTTCACCGCAATGTTGCGTCTCGACCACAACCGGGCGCTGAGCCAGCTCGCGGCCAAGACCGGCAAGCCGGTGGCGAGCATCGAAAAGCTCGCCGTGTGGGGCAACCACTCGCCGACCATGTATGCCGACTACCGCTTCGCGACCATCGCCGGCGCCTCGGTCAAGGACATGATCAACGACCAGACCTGGAACGCCGAGACCTTCCTGCCCACCGTGGGCAAGCGCGGCGCCGCCATCATCGCCGCGCGCGGCGTGTCCTCGGCCGCCTCGGCCGCCAACGCAGCGATCGACC
>CALQBT020000194.1 GCA_943328885.2 Bordetella parapertussis
GCGGATGGCACAGGTTTGCGCCGGCGCAAGTCCCGTGCCGCCGCAGCAGCGAGCATGGTTTGCACCCAAGCCCTGGAGTGCAAACGATGAACGACGCCAAGTACATACGCTGGTTCGTCAGCCTGTCGATGAACGACCTGGCGCTCGTGGGCGGCAAGAACGCTTCGCTGGGCGAGATGGTCCAGCAGCTGCAAGGCCTGGGCGTGCGGGTCCCGGACGGCTTTGCGGTCACCGCCGATGCCTACCGCGACGCACTCGACGCCGCGCGCGTCTGGCCAGCGCTGCACCAGTTGCTCGACGGGCTGGACAAACGCGACGTCGAGGCGCTGGCCCATGCCGGTGCGCAGGCGCGCGAGATCGTCTACGCCGCAGCGATGCCCGAGGCGGTCGAGCAAAGCCTGCGTCGCGCCTGGCGTGAGCTCAAGGCCCGGGTCGGGCCGGGCCTGAGCGTGGCGGTGCGCAGCTCGGCCACCGCCGAGGACTTGCCCGGCGCCAGCTTTGCCGGCCAGCACGACACCTACCTCAATATCCGCGGTGAGCAGATGTTGATCGACGCCGTCAAGCGCTGCCAGGCCTCGCTGTTCACCGACCGGGCGATCTCCTACCGCACCGACCAGGGTTTTGACCACTTCAAGGTGTTTCTGTCGGTCGGCGTGATGCAGATGGTGCGCAGCGACCAAGCCGCCAGCGGCGTGGTGTTCACACTCGACACCGAGTCCGGCCACCCGGACATGGTCTTCATCACCTCGGCCTGGGGCCTGGGCGAGAACGTGGTCCAAGGCGCCGTCGACCCGGACGAGTTCTATGTCCACAAGCCCAGTCTGAAGGCCGGGCACCGCTGCGTGCTGAGCCGGCGCGTCGGCCGAAAGCAGGTTCGCATGGTCTATCGCGGTGGCCACACCCGCGAGCCGGTGGTCAACCAGCCCACGCCGGCCGAGGACAGGGTGCGGCTGTCGTTGAGCGACGCCGACGTGCTCGAGCTCGCCGACGCCGCGATCAAGATCGAGGACCACTACAGCCGGCTCGCCGGCTGCTGGCGGCCGATGGACATCGAATGGGCCAAGGATGGGCCCGAAGGCCGCCTCTTCATCGTCCAGGCCAGGCCCGAAACTTCGGCCTCGCAGCGTCGGGCCCAGCAGATCGAGTCCTTCGTGCTCGAAGAAAAAGCGGCGCTGCGCGTGCAGGGACGTTCGGTCGGTGAGCGCATCGCCGCCGGCGCGGTGCGGCGCATCGCCAACGCATCGCAGCTGCATTTGTTCAAGCCCGGCGAGGTGCTGGTGGCCGACACCACCGCGCCTGACTGGGAGCCGGTGATGAAGTCCGCCGCAGCGATCATCACCAACCGCGGCGGGCGCACCTGCCATGCGGCGATCGTCGCGCGCGAACTCGGCATCCCGGCGGTGGTCGGCGCCGAAGGCGCCAGCGGGTTGCTGCAAGACGGCGAGCAAGTCACCGTGAGCTGCGCCGAGGGCGACATCGGCCGGGTCTACGCCGGCAGGCTGCGCTTTCGGGTCGACACCAGCGACTTGAGCGCGCTGCTGCGCCCGGCCACCGAGATCATGGTCAACCTGGGCAACCCCGAGCTCGCCTTCAAGACCTCGCGGCTGCCCTGCGACGGCGTGGGCCTGGCGCGGATGGAGTTCATCATCAGCGAGCACATCGGGCTGCACCCGATGGCGGTGGTCCATCCCGAGCGGATCAGCGATGCTGCGGTTCGTGCTCAGGTCCAGGCCCGCCATGCCGGCCACCCCGACGGGCCAAGCTTTTTCATCGAGAAGCTCAGCGAGGGCGTGGCGACGATCGCTGCCGCGTTCTGGCCTCGACCGGTGATCGTGCGGCTGTCCGACTTCAAGAGCAACGAGTACGCCGCGCTGCTGGGCGGGCGCGACTTCGAGCCGGTCGAGGAGAACCCGATGCTGGGTTTTCGCGGCGCTGCGCGCTACATCCACCCGGCCTACGAGGAGGGCTTCGCGCTCGAATGCGCGGCGCTGAAGCGGGTTCGTGAGACCCTGGGCCTGCGCAACCTGATCCTGATGGTGCCGTTCTGCCGTCGGCTCGACGAAGCGCGCAAGGTGCTGGCGACCATGGCCAGGCACGGCTTGAGGCGCGGCGAGAACGGACTGCAGGTCTACGTGATGTGCGAGATCCCGAACAACGTGCTGCTGATCGACGAGTTCTCCGAGCTGTTCGACGGCTTCTCGATCGGCAGCAACGACCTGACCCAGCTGACGCTGGGCGTGGACCGCGACAGCGCGATCGTCGCGGACTCGTTCGACGAGCGCGACCCCGGCATGCTCAAGATGCTGCGGCTGGCGGTCGAGGGTGCGAAACGCAACCAGCGCCACAGCGGCATTTGCGGCCAGGCGCCGTCGGACCACCTGGAGATCGCCCAATTCCTGGTCGAGCTGGGCATCCACAGCATCAGCCTGACACCCGACCGTGTGCTCAAGACCCTGCAGGCCGTGTGCGAGATCGAGGCCAAGCTCGGGCGCAAGCCCAGAGGCATCGCGTCAGACGCTCATCCAATGCGGTAGAAATCGAGCTTGACGACGCTGGCCTCGCGCTGGCCCACCGCCAGCGCCAGCAGTTTGTTCAGGTGTTGCCACTGCGGCGCACCGGTGGTGAAACGAACGACGGTGCGAAAGTAGTACTCGTCGCGTCCGACCGCTTCGCCGCGCGCCAAGCGCGCCATCACCTCGGCCGGCCCGCAGCGCAGGCCTTCGCTGCGGACCTCGATCAGGCCGCCGTCGTCAGCGCGGATCACGTAGTGAGCAGCGATGTCGAGCACGCCGTCGGCCCGGTTGACCTGCCAGTCGACACCGCCTTCGACCAGCGTGCCGTTCAACTCCGGCCCGCGAACCGTGCCACCGCCCAGCGGCACATAGCGGCGCTCGCCGTGCGGCCCAGCGCCCAGGCTGACCAAGGCGCCGACCTGGCAAAACACCTGGGTCATCGGCAGCAGCGCTGGCGGCGGTGGCAGCGGGCCGTGCATCGGGGGCTGGACTTGGTGATTCATCGTCGGGTCTGGTTCAAGGTGGAGGTCGAAAGTGGGGTCAGCTGGGGTCATGGCGTGGCGCAGCGAAAACTCGACGCCAGTTCCGCATCGCCGCCAGCATAGCGCGCGACCTGCGGCCAGGGGCACAGCGGCCGACTGCGCTGTTTCGACCAGGTCGCTGGCAACTCGCGGTTGCCCGGCCTGACGCGGGCATCGATCCGGACTGGTGCCTTGCCTTCCTCGACCCAAGCTACGAGCGCGCCCAGCGCATCGAACTCGTCGGTGGCGGGTCCCTCCGCGCAATGCCCCATGCCGGGCACCGGAAACACCCTGGCCACCGCGCCGGCGCCTTGCGGCCCCAATTTGTGCTGCAAGCGTTCGGCCCAGGCCAGCGTGTCGTTGACCGAGAAGACCGGGTCGCTGCTGCCGTGGTAGACGATCATCTTGCCGCCGCGCTTGGCCAGTGCCGCGAGCGTCGGGTCGGCGGCTTCGGTTGGGCTCATCAGCGCCATCGCCGATGCCGGGAGCAGCGAATCGGGGGCGTAGGTGCCGGCCGCGTCGCGGTTGAATTTCCAGCTTCGCCAGCCGACTGCGCCGATGCCGGCGTCGAAAGACCAATCGGTGTACGGCGGCTCGCCGCGGCGCTTGGGCGGACCGGCGAAGGACCGGTCCAGCGCCTGAACCTGGGTCGCGCTCAGGCAGGCGTCGGTCTTGCTGCCACTGCACTGCAGGTCGGCCAGCTTGAAGACAGTCTGGCAGCGCTTGAGGTCGCCGATCAGGCCGTCGACCAGAAAGTCCAGCGAATCGCAGCGCGCGACCACCTGGTCGGCGACCAACTTCATGTCAGCAGGGCTGAAGGCGCGGCCGATGTCGGGGTCGACCCGCTGCCAGCTCTGGATGTCCCAGGCATGCTGGGCCGCGGCCTTGGGCAGGGAGAAGCCGGGCGCGCCGGCCAGGATGCCGTCGTAAAGGTCGGGGTAGCGCTCGGCCGCGACCATCGCGCGGTGACCGCCGTTGGCGCAGCCGGCGATGTAGTTGCGCTGCGGTTTTTCGCCGTAATGGCGATGGATCAGCGCCTGAGCCACTGGCCAGACCGCGGCGGCATTGGCCAAGTCCTCGCCTGGGTGGCCAGCATCGCTGCTGATCACCGCAAAGCCGCGCGCCAACGCGTCGGTGGCGAGCACGCCCAGGTCGCCGAAGGCGGGCTTGACAACGCCGTCCTTGCCGCCGTTGACCTGGTGCAGAAAACGCTTGTTCCAGGCTTGCGGCAGCCGCATTTCGAAGCCGATCGCATAGCGCTTGCCGTCGACACCGGTCCGCTCGCCGAGTTGACCCTGCACCAGACAGTGCGCCGGATGGCTTTTGTCGTCGGCAGGCATCGCGCTGGACTGCGTGACGCGCAAGCCTGGCAGCGAACTGACGGCGCCAGGCAACTCGGCGCAGCCCGGGCCGGTAGAGGTCAAGGCGCAAGCCGCCAACCCGGCCAAGCAGGCTAGCGCGGCGGTCCACAGGACTGCGCGACGCCATCCGAAGTCCGCTGAGTCGCGATCGGATGCGGCGTTGGGTAAGGGCTGAACAACCAGGCTGTGTTTCATACAATCTTCAGACGAGCTCATCGGGACTGGACCCATTGCGCTGCCTGCGCAAACCCGATCATCGTGGCGCTGGGTGCATCACCGTCCGCGAATCAGCGCGTGGACAACCGCGCATTTCCGGCCAGCGCGGTGGTGTTTGCTGGGTCCATCCGGCGGGCGCTGGGATGGCCTTGATCGGTCTGGCCTTGCAGGCTGCGCTTGGTCGGAGCGCAAGCACCCGCGCCGGGAGTACAGGGTCTCCACCCTCCAAGCCGGCGCGCGATCGCTGGCATGATGCCGAGAATCGCCGTCCAGCCAATGTTTCGCCGATGCCAGCCGCCTCATCCCAGCCCAAAGCGCCAGCCACACGCGCGGCGCAAGCCGTGGCGCAGCGGTGGGCCGCGCCGACGCGCCGCAGGCTGGTCGTCGTGAGCAGCGGCTATCTGCTGCCGGGCGCGGGATTCGCAGGCCGCGTGCACAGCGTTTTCGCCCAGGCCTGCAATTTCAGCTGGGGTAACAGTCTGGTGACGCTGGGCAGCTCGCGCCTGGCCCATGGACCGACCACGCTGCGGCTGGCTGAGGGTCCGGCCATCGACCTGCGCGAGCTGTTCGATGTCGGCGAGCCGGTGATCTGCCGCGGTGGACTGGCGCGAACCCGTGATGTCGACCTGGACCTGCAGCAGGCCCAGGTCTGGCGACCGGCCGATCCGCGGCCGCTTCAGGCGCGCGAGCCCATCGAAGCCGCACTGCGGCGCGCCGCGCGGGTGCTGGCGCATTGGCGCTGTGACCATCGCAGCGTGATCGACGCCGAAGCCGCGCCGGTCGCCGCTTCGTTGGGCGCTGCCTGCGCAGCATTCGACATCGACACGGCGCTGCGCCAAGCCGAACGGCTGATCGGCTGGGGCGAAGGCTTGACGCCAGCAGGCGACGACTTCCTGGTCGGCTTGATCGCCGGACTCGACGCGCTGCTGCAAGACGATGCGAGGCGCCAGGATTTTCGCGACCGGCTCTCGCTCGCACTGAGCGCGAACGCACAGCGCACGACCATGATCGCCGCGCATGGCCTTCGTCTGGCCGCGCAAGGCCACTGCGGCGCGCCCTTGCACGCGCTGCGTGATGCACTGCTGTCTGAGCCCCGCGCCGGGCTTGTCGAGACCAGGCTGCGACGCGCGCTGGCCATCGGCGCAAGTTCGGGCGCTGACATGGTCAGCGGGCTGTTGGACGGTTTGACCGCCTGGCTGCCGACGGCTTCGGCACAGGCGACCGCATGAGCCAGACCACGACGCGCTTCAAACAGTTCCAGAACCAGTACC
>CALQBT020000195.1 GCA_943328885.2 Bordetella parapertussis
CCTGGTTCACTTGGTTTTGGTCGGCCTGGACCAATGGCTGTGATGTCTTCCTGCCAGTGGGGTCGCGCGACAACAAGGTGCTGGCCGCCAACGGATGGAAATCGGCCCTGGCCGAGCCTTGCATGAAGCAAGTGGCCGAGTTCTGGTGGGATGCCATCAACACCCACAAGATCAGCCCGCGCGGCATGCCCACTTATGACCGCAACGAGGCCAACGCAGTGTTCACTGCTGGCGACGCCGCTTTCACCGTGGGCGATTCGGTTTACTGGGCCACCTTCAACGACCCCGCCAAGTCCAAGGTGGCGGGACGTATCGGCATCGCTTATTTTCCGCTGGGTCCGAACCGCAAGGACGCTTTTGCCTGGAACGACATCTGGGGTTGGGCGATCCCCAAATCTGTCCCAGCCGAGCGCAAGGCCTTGGCCAAGCGCATGCTGTCGGACATGATGAGCGATGAGGTCGGCCAGATCGAGCTCTTCAAGAAGACGGGTGCGCCGCCGCCCAACATGCAGCTGTGGGACAAGATCGCCAAGACCGACCCCTTCATGCAGCAGTTGAAAAAGGTCAGCCTGGATGTGCCCAACAAGGTGCATGCGGCCTATTACTTCGAGAAGTGGCCGGCGGCGCACAAGGCGTTTTCCGACGCGGTGACCAAGGCGGTGACCGGCAAGCGCGAGGACATCGGCAAGGTGCTGGCCGATGCTGCGCCTTTGGTCTCTGCCGCGGCGAAGTGAGCCGAGTGACATGAGTTGCACGCCATGAGCCGTCAAATGCCCGTCCCCCTGCTGCGTTGAACCATGTCGCAAATCGATTTGCATCGCTTGAACAAGCATTACGGCAGCGCCCATCACGCGGTGCGTGACCTGGACCTGACGGTCGCTGACAAGGAGTTTGTCGCCTTGGTCGGACCCTCGGGTTGCGGCAAGTCGACCACCTTGCGGATGATCGCCGGGCTGGAGGACATCAGCGGTGGCGAGATCCGCATCGGCGGGCGGCTCGTCAACGAGTTGCCGCCGCGCGAGCGCGACATCGCGATGGTGTTCCAGAGTTACGCGCTGTACCAGCACATGACGGTCTACGACAACCTGGCTTTCGGACTGCGCAACCGCAAACTGCCCGAGACCCGCATCAAGGCCGAGATCGACCGCGCTGCGGCGATCCTGGGTCTGGACGAATTGATGCAGCGCCGACCCAAGCAACTCTCGGGTGGCCAGCAGCAGCGCGTGGCCTTGGGCCGCTGCATCGTCCGCAACCCGCAAGTCTTCCTGTTCGACGAACCGCTGTCGAACCTAGATGCCAAGCTGCGCAGCCAGATGCGGCTCGAGATCAAGCGACTGCGGCTCCGGGTGCCCACGACCTCGGTCTTTGTCACGCACGACCAGATCGAGGCGATGACGCTGGGCGACAGGGTGGTGATCATGAAAGAGGGGCGCATCCAGCAGGCAGGTACACCGCTTGAGGTGTACGGCAAGCCGGCCAACAAGTTCGTCGCTGGCTTTATCGGTGCGCCGGCGATGAACTTCATCCCGGTGACGCTGCGCGACGAGGCCGGGACGATGTTCGCGGTCGGGCCCATGCTGCGGCTGCAACTCGCGGCCGAACACCAGCAGGCGCTACTGGCCTGGCGCGACCGCGAACTGGTGCTGGGCGTGCGGCCCGAACACCTGCAGCTGGCCGATCCGACGCCCGGCAGCAGTTTCGCGGTGAGGGTGGATGTCACCGAGCAACTGGGATCGGAGATCGTTCTCGAGGCCAGGCTGGGCGAGCTCGCGGTGACGGTGGCCCGGATCAATCCTGCGGCCACGCTGCATCACGACGATTTGCTGCACCTGCGGGTCGATGCCGGCCAGTTGCATTTCTTCGATCCAAAAAGCGAACTGTCAATCCTGGCTGGAGCCACACCATGAAGCGAATCTTGATCACCGGGGCCGCAGGCCTGATCGGCTGCTGCCTGCGCGAGCGATTCAAAGGCGTTTACGGCGAGCTCAGGCTCGCTGACATTGCGCCTCAAGCACCGGCCGAGGCCGGCGAGACGGTGCTGCAAACCGACATCCGCGACATCGCACAACTCGAAGCCGCGATGCAAGACATCGACTGTGTCGTGCACCTGGCCGGTATCCCGACCGAAGGTCCTTGGGAGGCGGTTCGCGACCTCAACATCGACGGCTGCTACAACGCTTTCGAAGCGGCGCACCGGCAAGGCGTCAAGCGTTTCATCTTCGCGTCGTCGAACCACGCGGTGGGCTTTCACCGCCGCGAGCAGCAACTCAACGCCGGCGTCGTGCCGCGCCCCGACACCCGCTACGGCGCGTCCAAGGTGTTCGGCGAGGCGCTGGGCAGGCTCTACGCCGACAAGCACGGGATGTCGGTGGCCAGTCTGCGGATTGGCACTTTCCGCTCGCCCGACGAACCGAGTGAATCGCGCCAACTGCTGTCCTGGGTCAGCCATCGCGACCTGGCGCAACTGGTGCGTTGCTGCATTGACCATCCCGACTACCACTACCTGGTGGCTTACGGTGTGTCGAACAACCTGCGCAGCCGCTGGAGCAATGCCGAGGTCGACTTTTTGGGCTACCGGCCGCAGGACGACTCGGAGGCCTATGCGCAGGCCATTCTCGCCAAGGGCATTGTCGAAGACCCGATCGCCGCGCGTTTTCATGGCGGTTTCTTCTGCCCGCTCGAGTTCGACGGTGACGTCGAACGCATCGACTGAACCCACTGGAGCCAAGATGTACCCAGCCCCTCAGGCGGTCGACAGCCGGGTCTTTGCCCGCATTCCCGATCAGTTCCGGATCAAGGACCGGACCAATCGCTGGATCGATGTGCAGCGCGGTACTGCGGCCACCGATTCGTTTCTCGAAGGACCGTCCTTTGACCGTGACGGCAATCTGTTCGTCGTCGACGTGGCCTGGGGCCGCATCTTCCGCATCTCGCCGGCCGGCGAGGTCGAACTGTTTTTGGAGTACGACGGTGAGCCCAATGGCCTGAAAATCCATGCCGATGGCAGGATCTTCGTCACCGACTATCGCCACGGCATCATGGTGATCGACCCGCGGACACGCGATGTCAAGCCTTACCTCGAGCGCTCGGCGCTCGACCGTTTCAAGGGTGTCAACGACCTGGTGTTCGCCAGCAATGGCGACCTGTACTTCACCGACCAAGGCCTGACCGGATTGCATGACCCGACCGGTGCGCTCTACTGTTTGCGCAGCAACGGCCGGCTCGACAAGTTGCTGGGCAACATCCCGAGCCCGAACGGTCTGGTGCTCAACCTGGCCGAGAACATCGTCTATGTCAACGTCACGCGGGGCAACTGCGTCTGGCGGGTGCCCTTGCTGCCCGATGGCACGCCTTACAAGGTGGGCGTTTTCATCCAGTTGTCGGGCGGATTGGGCGGGCCCGACGGGCTGGCCATCGACAGCCAAGGCGGCCTGGCGATTGCCCATGTCGGCATGGGGACGGTCTGGCTGTTCAGCGCCTTGGGCGAGCCGACGCTGCGCATCCGATCGGTCGCCGGACTGGCCACCACCAATGTCGCCTATGGCGGCGCGGACGGACGCACGCTGTACATCACCGAATCCGACTCGGGCTCGATCTTGTGTGCCGACGTGGCCGTTCCCGGCCGGACGATGTACTCGCACCAATGACGGCTTGCGCGCCAGGCCCGACCATCTACCCCAATCCAGAGATCGACGATGTCCACTGACTCCCGGCCTGACGCTGCGCCCATCCACCCCGACCAAGCCAGCCAGGGCATGGCCAAGGGCCTGACCAATTACGGCGACCGCGGTTTCTCGCTGTTCCTGCGCAAGGCCTTCATCAAGGGCGCGGGCTACACCGATCAGGCGCTTGACAAGCCGGTGATCGGCATCACCAACACCGGCAGCGCCTACAACCCCTGCCACGGCAACATGCCGCAGCTGATGGAAGCCGTCAGGCGCGGCGTGATGCTGGCCGGCGGACTGCCGATGGACTTCCCGACGATCTCGATCCACGAGAGCTTTGCGCAGCCCACCAGCATGATGACGCGCAACCTGATGTCGATGGACACCGAGGAGATGATCCTGGCCCAGCCGATGGACGCGGTGGTGCTGATCGGTGGCTGCGACAAGACCGTGCCGGCGCAGCTGATGGGCGCGGCATCGGCTGGCATCCCGGCGATCCAGCTCGTCACCGGCTCGATGCTGACCGGCTCGCACCGCGGCGAGCGGGTCGGCGCCTGCACCGACTGCCGGCGCTACTGGGGGCGATTTCGCGCCGGCGAGATCGACGCAGCGGAAGTCGACGCTGTCAACAACCAGCTGGTGGCGAGCGTGGGCACTTGCTCGGTGATGGGCACGGCCAGCACCATGGCCTGCATCGCCGAGGCCTTGGGCATGACGGTGCCGGGGGGGGCGTCGCCGCCGGCCGTCACAGCCGATCGCATCCGGGTCGCCGAGATGACCGGCACACAGGCGGTGCAGATGGCGCGCGACCGGCTGACGATCGACAAGGTGCTCACCGCCGAGGCTTTCGAGAACGCGATGCGCGTGCTGCTGGCCATCGGCGGCTCGACCAACTGCATCATCCACCTGACCGCGATCGCCGGTCGCATGGGTTTCGAGGTCGACTTGAAGGCCCTCGACCGCATGGGCGCGCAGACGCCGGTGCTGCTCGACTTGAAGCCCTCTGGCCAACACTATATGGAGGACTTCCACGCTGCGGGCGGCATGGCCACGCTGCTGCGCGAGCTCAAGCCCTTGCTGCATCTGGATGCGATGACGGTCACCGGCCGCACGCTGGGCCAGGAGATGGAGCGCCACCCGGCAGCCTTCGCGCAGAGCGTGGTGCGTCCGGCGTCCAACCCGATCTACCCGCAAGGCGGCATCGCCGTGCTGCAGGGCAACCTCGCGCCCGGTGGCGCCATCATCAAGCAGTCGGCAGCCGACCCGCGATTGATGGAACACGAAGGCCGGGCGGTGGTGTTCGAGAACGTGCAGGACATGGCTGACCGCATCGATTCAGACGATCTCGACATCACGGCTGACGACATCATCGTGCTCAAGAACATCGGTCCCAAGGGCGCCCCCGGCATGCCCGAAGCCGGCTACATCCCGATCCCGCTCAAGCTCGCGCGCCAGGGCGTGAAAGACATCGTGCGAGTCTCCGATGGCCGCATGAGCGGCACGGCATTCGGCACCATCGTGCTGCACGTCACGCCCGAGGCGGCGATCGGCGGGCCGCTGGCCCAGGTGCGCAATGGCGACCGGATCCGGCTGTCGGTGTCCGCGCGCGCCATCGACTTGCTGATCAGCGACGATGAACTGGCGCTGCGGCGAGCTCAAAACCCGGTGGTCGAGCCGACCGCGCCGCGTGGCTACCGCAAGCTCTTCCTGCAGACCGTCACGCAGGCCGATCAGGGTGTTGACTTCGACTTCCTGCGCGCCGCCACGATGCACGCCACCTTGCCCAAGACCTGACCGACGCCTCGAACGAGACGCGCTGTTTTCGCCGGCATCGGCCTGACCGCTCCCCAGCCATCACCCTTCCAGGAGAACTCCATGAGCACCCATCACAAGGTGGCCGTCGTCACCGGCGCCGGTACAGGCATAGGCAAGGCGGCGGCGCTGGCGCTGCTGGCCGCCGGCTATCGCGTGGCGCTGGCTGGGCGTCGCTCGGCCATGCTCGAGCAAGCTTTGGCCGAGGCCGATGCCGGCGACCGCGCGTTTGCATGGGCCACCGATGTCGCTGATGCGAAGCAAGTCGATGCGCTGTTCGCCCAGACCCGGTCCAGGTTCGGCCGCGTCGACCTGCTGTTCAACAACGCCGGTGTCAACGCGCCTGGGATTGCGTTTGAAGACCTGAGCCTGGAGAAATGGCA
>CALQBT020000196.1 GCA_943328885.2 Bordetella parapertussis
CCGTCGGTGGTGAGAAGCTGTGAACCGGTGTCGGTGCGCGACACACCGTTGACCAGACCGCGCGTCAACGAGGTCGCAGCCACCGCGGCGCCAGCGCCATCGGCGGCGCTGACGACCAGCTTGTAGGCGCCGGCAGGAACGCGCTGGCCGTCGTAGCCCGAGCCGTCCCAGGTGAAGGTGTGCACGCCCTGCTTCAAAGCACCCAGGCTGAGTTCGTCAACGACCTTGCCGTCGGCTGCGACGACCGTCACGTTGGTCTGGGTGCTGCCAGCGGCCAGCTTGACACCGAAGTCGGCCGCGCCGCTGCCGGCCAGTGCCATGCTGTCGCCGGGTGCGAGCACACTGTTGCCGATCAGTGAAGAGTTGCTCATGAACTGCTGCGAGGCGGCTTGCGCCAACATCGAGTTGATGCTGGTGTTCAGACGCTCGATGCCGGCAGACGTGTTGAGCTGGGTCAGCTGGCTCGTCATCTGCGACGGATCCTGGACGTTCATCGGATCCTGGTTCTGGATCTGCGCCAGCAGCATCTTCATGAAATAGTCTTGGGTCTCGGCGGCCGAGGTGCCCAACGTGGTCTTTTTGGCTGCGGCAGCGTTGGCCGCAGCGTTCGGGTCGTAAGCCGGGATGCCCGAAGGCAGGCCGGAAGCACTGGGTGTTGTCATCAGGTCCTCACCATGTCGATCACGCGCTGCAGCAGTTGGCGTGAGTTGTTCATCAGGTCAACATTCATCTGGTAACTGCGCGAAGCCGCCACCATGTTGACCATCTCCTCCACAGGGTCAACGTTCGACGCCTGCACATAACCTTTGGCATCGGCGTGCGGATGGCCCGGCCGGTACTGGCTCTTGAGCGCTGCGCTGCTCTCGACCACCGCCGCGACCTCGACCCCTGCGGCCACCGAGCCGAACCCAGGGGTCGGGCGGAAAACCACCTGGCGCGCCCGGTAGGCCTCGCCGGTGGCCGAGGTGGTCGATTCGGCATTGGCGATGTTGGACGCGATCGCGTTCAGCCGCTGGCTTTGCGCCACCGTGCCGCTGGCGCCGACCCGAAAAGCGTTGATCAGGCTCATGGCTGACCTGTCAGCGCCATCTGGCGCGATCGCACAGCCTGGCCGAGCAACGCGGTGGCGAACTCGAAGCCTGTCGTGTTCTCGGCGAAATGCGCGCGCTCGACATCCGGGTCGACGGTGTTGCCGTCAATGCTGGGCTGCAGCGCCGTGCGGTACAGCAGCGGCGGGCCGTCCAGGCCGCTGTTGACCGTGTTGAGGTGGCGGGCATCGCTGCCGCGCAGCGCCAGCCGGGGCTGGTACTGCACGCCCTGCATCTGCTCGCGCAGCGAGGTGTCGAAAGCCACGTCCCGCGCCTGGTAGCCGGGCGTGTCGGCGTTGGCCAGGTTGGACGCCAGGATCTGCTGGCGGTGGCTGCGCAGCTGCAGCGCAGCGGCGTTGAAGCTCATCGGGTCAAATTGGGGAACGATGTTCACAGCGCGTCCATCAAGGGTTGGTGCTGTAGTACCGCAAGTCCCGTGCCAGGCTTTTTGCCGGCTTGAACCCTCTTTTTTCGGTCGAGGCGGCAAGATCTGTCAGCCCCCCCGCGACGCTTGTTGCCGCGGCAAGCGGCAAGCTTTGCCGCTTGCCGCTTCAAGACTCTGTCAGTTCGATTCCTTGATCAGGCGCGCGTTCAGCGGCTGGACCGGCCTCGCGTTCATCGGGTACAGGCGCGAGAAGATCGCGATCTGCTCGGGCGATATCTGCACCGGCGTCTTCATCACCATCCACAGCACGCCTTCGCTGCAAGGCGGTGTGGTCAGCGAGCCCATGTAGGTGTAGTAGCGGCGGTCCTCGGGCAACAGCTTGCTGAGGTCGATCGTCACCGATGCGGCCAGTTCCTCGCCGCGCTCGAGCGGCAGGTTGTTCCACACCGCTTGCACCACCGGCTGCGGCGTGCCACGACTCAGCAAGACCGCGACCACCGCCAGCCGACCTTCCAGGTCCTTGTGCACCAGGTGCGCAACCATGTCGGTCTGACGACCGTTGACGCGCTCCTCCGAAGGCCGGTGAAAGTGGAACTGCGCCAGGTCGTAGCGACGACCCAGCACTTCGATCGCATTGCCCAGGCCCATGTTGACCTGGATGGTGTGGCCGTTGTCGAGCACCCGGAAGCCCGAGGGCTGATAGTCGAACGTCACCGGGTCGAGACCGACCTTGATGCCTTCACGGATGTCGATCGGGCTCTGGCGCTTGCCGCTGGCGCAGGTCGAGAACGCCGGGTCTAGCGTGCTCCATTTATCAGGTGCGCCGGCACCGCTGTAATCCCAGTGCGGCGGGTGCTCGGTCGCGTGCGCTGCCCGGTGTGCAGCGGCCAGATCGGCGGCATCGGCGCGCGAGGCGCGCTTGGGTGCGGCGCGCGGTGCACCCTCGGTGTGCTTGGGTGTCACGTCGCTGGTCTTGAGCACCAGATCGCCCGACCCTGCCAAGCGTTCGGTGAGCATCTTCTTCAGCGCCTCATCGCCCTTGGGCGCGGCCTTGGCCTCGCCGTGGCCTGCCGGCTCGGTCTTGCCTGGCTTGCCAGGGGCGGCCTCGGCCGCACCATGGGCGGCCGCGCCGGCTGGCTTGGGCTTGGCCGGCACGCGCGACCCCGACGCCGGCGCCACGGCGGGCTTGGCGACCAGCGGTTTGGCCGCCTCGGCCGGTGGGTCGCTGGCAAGAGCGCCCGGGCTCAGGGTCATGGCGCAGGCCAGGGCGGCAGCGCAGGCCAGCAGGTGGGGTCGGCGAAATTCAGATGTCATGTCTCTCTCGGGTGGTTTTGGGGTTGTCAACGGCTCGGGCACTGGGTGGCCCATGGGCCGGGCTGGGGGTCACGGTCACGGCAGCGGGCTTTGGCTTGGCAGCAGGCGCCGGAGTTGGCGCTGTGGCGGGCTTGAGCGCCGCGCTGGCCACGCAAGCAGGCCAGGACAGCGCCGCGGCCGGCGGCAGGCCGGTCGCGACCAAAGTGCTGGGCACTGGCGGCACCGGCAGTGTCGCCGCGTAGCGGGCGTACCACCAAGCCGGCTTGCTGCGCGGCAGCGCAGGTGACAGGTCGAGCTGCAGCACGCAGGCGCGAAGCGCGAGATCGATGTCTCGCGGCCGGCCGAGGTAGCCGGCCCTCAGTCCCGCCGCCAGCGGCTCCAGACAAGCCTGGAATTCTTGCAGCCCGGCCGCAGTGAATCGACTGTGCGCCGCATGCAGCCCCGTCAGCTTGTGGCCGAAGCAATCGAGTTGTTGCCCGAATTCAGCAGCGCGCTGGCACAGCCCGGCGTCTCGGGTCTGAAGCAGGGCCGCAGCACCGGCCAGCCCTTGCTCCGGCAACTGGC
Source organism: Bordetella parapertussis (assembly GCA_943328885.2). Lineage (GTDB taxonomy): Bacteria > Pseudomonadota > Gammaproteobacteria > Burkholderiales > Burkholderiaceae_C > Pseudaquabacterium > Pseudaquabacterium parapertussis_A. The sequence goes on from CALQBT020000196.1 coordinate 3,352, forward strand.
AGGCCTGCAAGGCCTGGCGCCAGGGGTCAGGCGGGTCGGCAACCGGCGAGGCACAGCCAGCCAACGCCAGCAGCAAGACAGCTTCAACGCGCATGTTGCAGCCCCCGATCGACAAACCCCAGCGCTGCCGAGCTGATCAACTCCGTGAGCACCGGCAGTTGCAAGGCCACCAGCGCCACCACCACCAAGGCCAGCGGCGCGCTGATCGAAAAGCCCACCGACATCAGGTTGAGCTGGGGCGAGATGCGGTTGATCAGCCCGAGCATGAAATTGGTAAACAGGTAGAGCGCAAAGCTGCCGCAAGACATCACCAAGCCGATCGAGAAAGCGTTGGCCATCAAGGCCAGCAGCGCCGGCAAGTTCCAGCCTGCAGGCCAGGCACCAAACGGCACCGCCGCAAAACTCGAAGCGATGCGGTCGATGAACAACAGATGCACATCGCCGATGAACAGCACCGCCATCACCCCCATGCCCAGCAGCTCACCCAGCACGGTGGACGGCAGGGCGCTCTCGGGCGCGATGGTCTGGGCGAAACTGAAGCCCGCGTGCATGGACAGCGATTCGGCCAGGAAGTCCACCGCCAACATGGCCAATCGCAGCGACAGGCCGCAGATCAGACCGATCGCCAGCTCGCTGCCAACAGTGAGCATGCCGATCTCGGTCATCGATGGCAATTCGACCAGCGGCGCGACCCCCACCGACAACAGCAGCACCGGCGCGATGCGCAGCGACAGCGGGTAGGCCCGAAACGACAGCAGCGGCAAGGCCAGAAACAGGCCCAGGAACCGCACCGACACCAGCGCCAGCGTGGACGCCATGGCCAGCAAGCGCAGGTCGAATCCGGCTGCGCTCAGCCCATTCACCGCGTTCACGCCTGCGCTCCGGTCACGGCGGTCAACCGGCAATGGCCGGAATGCGCAGGATCAGCTCGCGCACATAGTCGACGAAAAGACCTAGCGTGGTCGCGCCGGTCAGCGCTAGCACCAGCATCACCGCCAGCATCTTGGGTACGAACACCACCGAAGGCTCGTTGATCTGGGTGGCTGACTGCAGCGCGCCGATCACGATGCCCACGACCAGCACGGTCAGCAGGATCGGGCCGGCCAAGATCACCGCCATGCGCAGCGCCATCAACATCAGTTCGATGACCAGACTCGATTCCATAGTCTCAGCGCGGCAGGAAGCTCTCGACCAGCGAACCCGCGAGCAGGCTCCAGCCGTCGGCCAGGGTGAAGATGATCAGCTTGAGCGGCAGCGAGAACATCACCGGTGAAACCATCACCATGCCGACCGAGGTCAGGATGCTCGCCACCGCGAGGTCGATCACGACGAAGGGCAGGAAAATCACGAAACCGATCAGAAAGCCGGTGCGTATCTCGGAGATCGCGAATGCCGGCACCACCACGCGAAGCGGCACCGCTTCGCGGTCGGTCAGTGGGGTGCGCGACAACCTTGAGAACAGCTGCAAGTCGGTGTCACGGGTGTGCGCCAGCATGAATTGCTTGAGCGGCCGGCTGCCCTTGTCGAGCGCGACCTCCAGGTTGATCTGCTTGCTGGCGTAGGGCTGCCAGGCCTGGGTGTAGATGGCCTCGAAGACAGGGTTCATCACGAACATCGTCAGGAACAGAGACAAGGCCACCAGCACCGCATTCGGCGGCATCGATTGCAGACCCAGCGCCTGACGCAGCAGCGAGAAAACGATCAGGATCCGGGTGAAGCTGGTCATCAGCATCAGCGCCGACGGCAGGAAGCTCATCGCCGTCAACAGCAGCACCGTCTGCACCGGCACGCTGTAGCTCGTGCTGCCGCCACCTGCAGGCGCGGCATTGACGAGCGGGATCTCCTGCGCGCTGGCCAGGCCGGCCATCAGCAGCAAGCCCATCCAGACCCACCAGCGGCGCAAGCTCATCGCGCCACCGCGCCCTCGACGTCCGCCACCGACGACGCGCCGGTCTCGAACAGACGGTCCAGCAAGGTCACGCCTTGCGGGCCCTGTGCCAGCAGGTAACGACGGCCTTCGCACTCGGCCAACACCAGACGGTCGCGCGGGCCCAGCGGTACGAACTCGATCGCACGCAGCCCGCCACCAGAGCGCCCGGCGACCACGGACGTGCGGCGGCGCCAAGCCAGCAGCAAGGCACCCGCGACCACCGCTGCGAGCAGCAGCAGCGAGGTGATGTAGCCCACCATGTCGCTCACCGGTTGAGCTTGCGCAGGCGCTCGGCCGGCGTGACGATATCGGTCAATCGGATGGCGTAGCGGTCGTTGACGATCACCACCTCGCCTTGAGCGACCAAGGTGCCGTTGACCACCACGTCGAGTGGGTCGCCGGCATGGACGTCGAGCTCGATCACTGCGCCATAGGTCAGCGCCACCAGCTGGCGGATCTGCATCTTCGAGCGGCCGAGCTCGACGGTGATCTGCACCGGCACGTCCATCACCAACTCGATGTCGTTGGCCGCACCGCCGCCGACCGATTCGTCGAGCAAGGTGTAGGGTGAAG
>CALQBT020000197.1 GCA_943328885.2 Bordetella parapertussis
ACCGTCAAGGTCCTGATACTGGAAGACAACCCGGTGGCGCGCAGCTTCCTGTGCCGCGTGGTTCGGGAAAGCTTCAGCGACGTGCTCGCGATCACTGAGGCCGGCGATCTTGAATCGGCACGCAAACACATCAGTCTGACCGGTGGCGCCAGCGGCATGCACGGGGTCGATCCGTTCAAACTGATCCTGGTTGACCTCGAACTGCCCGACGGCAACGGCATGGAGTTGCTCAGAGAACTGTCGCTCTACCCAGCCACCAAGATCGTCAACACGCTGTATTCCGACGATGAGCACCTGTTCCCGGCACTGCAATGCGGTGCTGACGGTTATCTTCTCAAGGAGGACCGCTTTGAGGTGCTGGTCGAGGAATTGCAGAAGATCGTTCGGGGCCAGCCGCCGCTGTCGCCGGCGATCGCCAGACGCTTGCTGGCGCATTTCCAGCAAGGCGGCCGGACCAGCGCAGCAACCCTCGAGTCGGGCTTCAAGATGCCGGCGGGTTTTGTCTCCGCCAACCCGCCAGTCACGATCGAGCCAACGCCCGACCACGAACGCTTGACGCCGCGCGAGACCGAGGTGCTCACCTACCTGAGCAAGGGCTTCACGATCAAGGAGATCGCCGGCTTGATGGGCATCAAGTGGTTCACCGTCAACGACCACATCAAGTCCATCTACAAGAAGCTCAACGTCTCGAGCCGTGCCGAAGCCGCGGTGCTCGCCACCAAGCAAGGACTGGTCTGAACCTCACCGGGCCTGTCCCTGCGCCTGTTGGGTCGAGCGTGGCGCGCTGAGCGGTGTATTCAGCACTGAAATCCTGGATCCTGGGCCGCCACGCCGGACCCAGTGCGATGAGCGCCGAACGCATGTTCGAGCGACTGTATCGGGTGGCGCGCGCGATTGAACAATCGCCCGAACAAGCTGATCGACAAGTCACCGACCTGTTGCGTGAGTTGTACGACCCCATCACGCTGGTGCACGACACACAGGTCGAATCGCCTGCTCGGGTCAGCGCCGATGGTTCGACCCTGGTGGTGCCGATTCCCGACACACTGGCGCCAGGCGGAGCCAGCGCGCCGGCGTCCGGTCTGGTGCTGCGCTTCGCCCAGCAAGGCCGGCGGCTGTTCACCCAGACCGATGCGCGCCTGAGCGAACGGCTGCTCGAGCAGTTGGGGCGGGCCGTGGCCTATGACCGGGCGGTCGAACAAGGTCGCCGCGAAGAGCGCACCCGAATCGCCCAGGACCTGCATGACGACATCGGGGCGCGCCTGCTGACGCTGATGTACCAGGCGCCCAACCCCGAGATCGAGGAGTACATCCGCCATACGCTGCAGGATCTGAAAACACTCACCCGAGGCCTGGCCGCCGCCAACCACCCGCTGTCGCATGCTGCGGCCGAATGGAAAGCTGATATCGGCCAGCGCTTGAGCACCGCAGGCTGCGATCTGCACTGGAGCTTCTCGGCCGACAAGGACTTCGCGCTGTCGGTCGTGCAGTGGTCAGGCCTGACCAGAGTGCTGCGTGAGCTGGTCAACAACATCATCGTGCACGCCCACGCCACCCAGGTCTTGATCAGCGCCGGCTTTGACCGCGGCCGGTTGACGCTGCAGATCAGCGACGACGGCATCGGCCGCGCCCCCGAGACCTGGTCGCATGGCCTGGGCCTGGGCGGCGTGCGCAAGCGGGTCAGGTTGCTGGGCGGCCAGGTCACATGGGCTGAGCAAGCCGGTCGCGGCATACGCTGCGACGTGTCAGTGCCGCTCACGGAGGGAAGGGACTGAATGCGTCGAACGGCGGGCAGGTTCAGGCCGCCACGCGCAGCAGGCTCAAGCCCAGCGCTTCGGCGACTTCGATGCCGTCGACACCAGCCGACATGATCCCGCCGGCGTAGCCAGCACCCTCGCCTGCCGGGTACAGGCCAGCGACGTTCAGGCTCTGGAAGTCCTTGCCTCGGGTGATGCGCAACGGCGACGAGGTTCGGGTCTCGACCCCGGTCAGCACCGCATCGGCCATCGCAAAACCCGGGATCTGGCGCTCGAACGCCGGCAAGGCTTCGCGGATCGCCGCCAGTGCTTCGTCGGGCAGGCTGCCGCGACCGGGCTCGGCCAGATCGGTCAGCGTCACGCCGGGTTGGTAAGAGGGCTGCACGCTGCCGACCTCCCGCGCGAGAGCCCGACCATGCCGGCCGACGACAAAGTCGCCCAGCAGCTGGCCCGGCGCGCGGTAGTTTTCACCACCCAGCGCGTAAGCACGAGACTCCCAGAAGCGCTGGAAAGCGATGCCGTCCAGCGGTGAGACCGGGCCGCTGGCGTTCTGGTCCTGGCGGTAATCTTGCGGCGAGATACCGACGACGATGCCGGCGTTGGCGTTGCGCTCGTTGCGCGAATACTGGCTCATGCCATTGGTCACCACCCGACCAGCCTCGGAGGTCGCGGCCACCACAGTACCACCCGGGCACATGCAAAAGCTGTAGACCGAGCGACCGTTCCTGGCATGGTGGACCAGCTTGTAGTCGGCCGCGCCCAGCATGGGATGGCCGGCGCTGGGGCCGAAGCGGGCGCGGTCGATCAGCGATTGCGGGTGCTCGACGCGAAACCCAACCGAGAACGGCTTGGCCTGCATGAACACACCACGGCGGTGCAGCATCTCGAAGGTGTCGCGTGCACTGTGGCCCACCGCCAGCACCACGTGGTCGGTGCGGATCTGCTCGCCGCTGTCCAAGGTCAGCCCGCGGACCTGCGCGCCGTCCGCGCCGGTCTCGATCCGCAGGTCGACGACACGCTGCCGGAACCGGATCTCGCCGCCCAGCGCCTCGATGTCGGCGCGCATCTTCTCGACCATGCCGACCAGTCGGAACGTGCCGATGTGCGGCTTCGCCACGTAGAGAATCTCTTCGGGCGCACCGGCCTTGACAAACTCGGTCAGCACTTTTCGCGTCAGATGCCGCGGATCGCTGATCTGGCTCCAGAGCTTGCCGTCCGAGAACGTGCCAGCACCGCCTTCGCCGAACTGCACGTTAGATTCCGGCGTCAGAACGCCCTGCCGCCACAAGGCCCAGGTGTCCTTGGTGCGCTCACGCACCTCCTTGCCGCGCTCGAGCACGATGGGCCGCAGCCCCATCTGGGCCAGCACCAGCGCCGCAAAGATGCCGCAGGGGCCGAAACCGATCACCACCGGTCGCGGGCGACCCAGCCCAAAGTCGACCGGCGCCTGCGCGACCAGGCGGTACCGGGTGTCAGGCGTGGGTCGAATGTGGCTGTCGCGAGCATGACGGGACAACACGACGGCCTCGTCCACGCCGGTGGCGAGCGTGCAGTCGACGGTGTAGATCAACACCACCGCCGACTTCTTGCGCGCATCGTGGCTGCGCTTGAAGACCAAGAAGCCGAACAACTCGGCTTCAGCCAGTCCCAGCCGGGTCAGAACAGCCAGCCGCAAGGCGTCGGGACCATGGTCCAACGGCAGTCGCAGCTCGGTGATTCTCAACATCAGACACTCATTCGGACGCCCGAGCGCCCGAGGCAGACAGGGCAGGATGGAAAAGCGCAGCAATAAAGCAGCGCCGCCCGACTGCGGCGATCAGCCGCCTTTGCGTGGACGCTTGCCGGGGTTCTTCTTGCTGCGGGTGTGCGAACCGCGCTCGAGGCTGATCTTCTGGCCCTTCGGGGCGGTGAAGCACACGCCCACGGGCGCTGCGGGACGCGGGGTGGCCCGACGGTCGGCTTCGGTGATGATCTTGTTGGCCATGAAAAAAACTCCGGATCTCTGAATAGGCAAAGGCGGGATTAGGCCACAAAGCCAGCGCACCCCGGATGAGGTCGGCACCACAGGGCCATCCGACGGCGTCATCTCGAGGCCTGAGCGCAGGCCTCGAGCCTTGACGCGCGCAAGGACGGCGCCGCCTAACACCGCCTAACACCGCCTAACACCGCCACAGACCGCCACAGACCGCCACAGACCGCCTCAGCCAGCGCCCTCCGAAGCCGACGCCAAGGCGGCCACTTCAGCCAGCGCCAACGACAATCAGGCGATGCACCCGAGCGACACACCGCCACCCCCGCCAAACCCGTCGATCGCTGAGCCACGGGTGCTGTCGGTGATCCCGCCGATGACCCAGCTCAACACGCCCTACCCTTCGACCGCGTACCTGACCGGGTTCTTGCGCTCGCGCGGCGTCGCCGCGGTGCAGGAAGACCTGGCATTGGCGCTGATCCTGCGGTTGCTGTCGGTCGACGGACTGCGCGCCATCGGCGACTGCATCAGCGCGCTGCCGACCAAGCAGCGCTCGCCGCTGGCCCAAGGCTTTGCCGAGCATCTGCCACGCTACCTGGCCACGATGGCGCCGACGCTGGCGTTTTTGCAGGGGCGCGACGCAACGCTGGCGCACCGCATCGCCGGCCGAAGCTTTCTGCCCGAAGGACCGCGCTTCGACTCGCTCGAGGTCTACGTCGATGACGATGGCGGCGACCCGATGGCCTGGGCTTTCGGGGCGCTCGGCGTGCAGGACCGCGCCCGCCACCTCGCAACGCTGTACCTTAACGACATCGCCGACGTGCTGCGTGACGCGGTCGACCCGCGCTTCGAGTTCGTCCGCTACGCCGAATCGCTGGCGATGAGCCAGCCCACTTTCGAGCCGATGGCCGCCGCGCTGGCCGCACCGCACAACCTGGTCGACCGCAGCTTGCACAGCTTGACGCTATCGGCGCTAGAACGCCACAAGCCCAATGTGGTGCTGGTGTCGGTGCCTTTCCCTGGCGCGGTCTACGCGGCTTTTCGCATCGCACAGACGATCAAGGCGCAGAACCCGGCTATCGTCACCGTGCTGGGCGGCGGTTTCGTCAACACCGAGTTGCGCGAGCTGACCGAGCCCCGCGTGTTCGACTGCTTCGACTTCGTCACACTGGACGCTGGCGAGCGTCCGCTGCTGGCCTTGCTCGAGCACCTGGCGGGCAAACGATCGGCCAGCCGGCTGGTGCGGACCTTCCACCGACCGGCTGGCGAGGTGCGCTACCGGAACTTCGCCGAACCCGAGGTGGCGTTCACCGAGGTCGGCACCCCGACCTGGGACGGCCTGCCATTGGACCGCTACCTGTCGCTGCTCGACATGCTCAATCCGATGCACCGGCTGTGGTCGGACGGGCGCTGGAACAAGCTCACCGTCGCGCAAGGCTGTTACTGGAAGAAATGCAGCTTCTGCGACGTCAGCCTGGACTACATCTCGCGCTACGAGACCGCCGGCGCCGAACTGCTGGTCGACCGGATCGAGGCCATCGTCGCCGAGACCGGCCAGACCGGCTTTCACTTTGTCGACGAAGCCGCACCGCCCAAGGCACTCAAGACCCTGGCCGCCGAGCTCAGGCGCCGCGAGACCGCGATCTCCTGGTGGGGCAACATCCGCTTCGAGAAGTCCTTCTCGCCCGAGCTGTGCCAGCAGCTCGCCGACAGCGGCTGCATCGCGATCTCGGGCGGGTTGGAGGTCGCCAGCGACCGGCTGCTGGCGCTGATGAAAAAAGGCGTCACAGTCGACCAGGTTGCGCGGGTGACCAAGGCTTTCTCGGACGCAGGCATCCTGGTCCACGCCTACCTGATGTACGGCTTCCCGACCCAGACCGTGCACGACACGGTCGACGCACTGGAATACGTTCGCCAGCTGTTCGCCGCCGGCTGCATCCAGTCGGGCTTTTTCCACCGCTTCGCCTGCACGGTGCATTCACCGGTGGGTCGCGACCCTGCGGCCTACGGCATCACGCTGCAGCCGCTGCCGCCAGTGAGCTTCGCAAAGAACGACATCGG
>CALQBT020000198.1 GCA_943328885.2 Bordetella parapertussis
ACAGTGCGACTGCAGCCGGGATGAAAGTCACTGACAAAATCATCGCCCCAACCAGCGCAGCAACCACTGTGAACGCCATGGGATTGAACATCTTTCCTTCAACGCCGGTCAGGGCGAAGATGGGCAGGTACACCACCATGATGATGAGCTGACCAAACAAGAGCGGGCGGCGCGATTCCTTGGAGGCAAGAAATACCTCGTGAAAACGCTCCGAGCGCGTCAAAGGCCTGCCGTACTGAGCTTGTGCATGGGCGAGACGTCGCACACAGTTCTCGACGATCACAACCGCCCCGTCGATGATGATGCCGAAGTCCAGTGCCCCCAGACTCATCAAATTGGCGCTTACCTTGTAGGTCACCATCCCCGTAAAGGTGAACAGCATCGACAAGGGGATCACGGTCGCCGTAATGATGGCCGCGCGAATGTTGCCCAGGAACAGGAATAGGATCACGATCACCAGGATCGCGCCTTCCAACAAGTTCTTCTTCACCGTGCTGATGGCTTTGTCCACCAAGACAGTACGGTCGTAAACGGTCACCGCATGAACGCCTTCAGGCAGGCTGCGGTTGATTTCAACCATTTTTTTGTCGACTGCTTGAGAGACGGTTCGACTGTTCTGGCCGATGAGCATGAAGACCGTGCCCAGCACCACTTCGCGCCCGTTGTCTGTGGCGGCACCCGTGCGCAGTTCACGTCCCAGGCCAACCTCGGCCACGTCACGCACTCGGATGGGAACACCACCGGCGCTGCTGAGAATCACATTGCCGATGTCGTCCAGCGTCTTAACCTGCCCTGGGGCCCGGATCAAATATTGCTCGCCACGCTTTTCGATATAACCTGCGCCCACGTTGCCGTTGTTGCGCTCCAATGCCGTCACGATGTCCTGCAAGGTGACGCCCAGCGAGGTGAGGCGCTCAGGATTAGGGGCGATCTGGTATTCCTTGGAATAGCCGCCAATGGAGTTGATTTCTGTGACGCCGGGCACGTTGCGCAACTGTGGCTTGATGATCCAGTCCTGAATCTCGCGCAGATCGGTGGCCGTATAGGGTTGGCCATCAGGCTTCTTCGCACCATCCTTGGCTTCGACCGTCCACAGATAGATTTCGCCCAAGCCGGTCGAAATCGGACCCATCGCCGGGGTAATTCCGGAGGGCAACTTGTCGCGCGCCTCCTGTATGCGTTCGTTGACCAATTGGCGTGCGAAGTAGATGTCTGTGCCGTCCTTGAAGATCACAGTCACTTGTGACAGTCCATAGCGGGACAGGGAACGGGTTTGCTCCAGGTTGGGAAGGCCCGCCATCACGGTCTCAATCGGGTAAGTCACCCGTTGCTCGGTCTCCAGCGGCGAGTACCCCGGCGCTTGGGTGTTGATCTGTACCTGGACGTTGGTGATGTCCGGCACGGCATCGATGGGGAGCTTCTGGTAGTTGAATACGCCGACGGCCGCCATACCGATGACTGCCAGCAACACCAACCATCGATGTTCGATGGCTGCTCGAATAAGTTTTTCAAACATGTGCGTGGCTCCGGTATCAATGGGTGTGTTCGGCAGAGGCTTTGCCGAGCTCAGACTTCACGACAAAGCTGCCTGCCGCTGCATAGGGAGCCCCCGGCTTGAGTCCTTGCACCACCTCGACTCGCTTGCCATCACTGCGGCCCAACTGCACGGGCTGGGCAATGAAGCCTCCGTTCACTTTCAGGAACACCACGGGCTTGTCGCCAAAGGTCTGAATGGCGTCACTGGCCACAGTCACGGGTACTTCCGCCTCCGATGCAGTCACCTCCACACTGACAAACAGACCAGGACGCCAAGCGCCCTTGGGGTTAGCCAAGACCACGCGGGCCTTGGCCATGCGGGTCTGCTCACCGATCAATGAACCCACAAAAGTAATGGTTCCGGTCGCGCTGGCATCGAAGGCCGTCGCTTTGATGGTGACCTTCTCGCCAACCCTGACCAGTGGCAGATCTTTCGCGGGCACGTTGATCTCGGCCCAGACCTGTCCCAGGTCAGATACTGTGAACACGGCGGCGTCCTCCTTGACTGCCTCACCGAGGCTGAGATGTTTTTCGATCACCAAGCCGTCGAATGGCGCGCGCAGCTCGAACCGATTCAGCCCCCCCGAAGACCCTGAGGCCAACCCCAAGGCGGACAGCTTTTGCTGGGCGTTTGCCACGGCGACCTCTGCTTCGTGTAAGGCTTGTCCGGCTTGCAGATAATCCTGCTCAGCAGAGATCTTCTGCTCCCAGAGCCTTTTCTCACGTTCATACGTGGTCTTGGCCAAGGTCAATCGCTTTTGTGCCGTCTGCAACTCGCTGCGCTGCTCTGATGCCGCCGGGCTGGCGATGACGGCCAGAACTTGACCCCGTCTGACCGCTTGCCCCAGGCTGGCCTGCACACTCTCGACCACACCGGCAATGCGCGGAACAACGTGCGAAGTCCGGTCTTCATTCAGACGAATTTCGCCTGGCAATTGCAAAGCAGACTTGATGCGCGCAGCACCTGCCGTGTCGATGCCAATGGATGCGGCCTTGATTTGTGCATCGCTAAGCTCGACCTTCCCTTCCTCCTGGTTCAGGACGAACATGAAGGGCTCGGTGGCAGTCTGGGCAACGATGCTGATCTCGAACGCGTGTGGCTCGGGCACCACCTCGCGGCTCACCAGGCTGTCCTTGTCAGGTGCAAAGTTGAGGGTCTGTGTCTCTCCGGTCAAGCGCGTGATGGTGGCGCTGACTTTGGCTGCATTGTTTGGAAGCGGCTTATCTTTGCTGAACAGCCAGATCCGCAGGCGTGGTTCGCCTCCGTCCTCGGCCAGCAGCGCCTCTAAGCCGAAGTCCCCTTCCTTGAACAGCTTGCCACCATGCGGCCCCTTGCTCGGACCCTCGTGGTGCTCACCGTCTGCATGGCCTTTGTCGTGATCGTGCCCATCTCCATCTTTCTTGCCGTGGTGCTCTCCATCACTGTGTGTCTTGGCCTCAACGTGACTGCCATGGCCGTGACCGTCATCTTCAGCGGTCTTGGTTGCCTTGTTGCTCAGAATGGCGGTGCCAAGCACTACGCCAGTCACGGCAATTGCAGCGATGGCGACCAACTGCTTTTTGCTGATGTTCAGTTTTTTTGTGTCGATTTTCATATTCATTCCTGATTGGATGGCTTGTCGGTATTTGGGGTGGAGTCGCCGAGCACCCGGTCAATGTCCGCCGCTGCGCGATGCGCTTCGGCCAGTGCCTTGAGGTATTGGGACTTGGCAGCGAAGTAGGTGCGCTGCGCGTCTAGCACTTCTAGAAAGTTGAACTTGCCGTTCTCGAATCCGATGGTGGCTGCGTCGTAGGCACTCTTAGCCCCGGGGAGTACGTCCCGTTGCAAGACATCGACTTCCCCGCGAATGGCGTCCAGCCGCTCGCGGGCTTGCATCACTTCAGTGCCGACTCGCACGTTCAACGCCTGGAGTTCGTCCCGGGCTTTGTCTTCGCGCTTCAGCGCTTCCAGCAAGTTGCCCTGATTGCGATCAAACAACGGCAACGGCACGGAGACGCCGAACAGCAGCTGATCACGCTGCAGCTCATTGGGGCGCTTCACTCCCAGGCTGAAGGTGACATCGGGTACCCGCTTGCTGCGCTCCAAATCGACCAGTGATCTGCGGCGTTCCATCTCTAGCTGCGCACGACGCAAGGTTGGCGAGGCAGACAGGCGTTGCTGGACACTGTCGAAGCTTGGAACGAGCGGGAGCGCTTCAACATTGCCCGCGACGAGGTTGAAGCGAGGTGTATTGGCACCCAGCAAGCTGGCAAGACGTCCCCGAGCGTTGCGCTGCTCGCTTTGCGCCTGGGCGAGTTCAACGCGCACCCCGGCCTCAGCCACCCGGGCCTTTGATTCTTCGACGGGAGAAACCTTACCCGCTGCCACGCGCTTGGCAACCGCGTCGGTCGCTTTTCTAGCCAAATCGACACTGTCAAGAGCCAGTGCTACACGCTCCTGGGCTGCCAGCGTTTCGAAGAAGGCGGCGACCACAGCGGCGCGGATTTCGATGCGCCGCACATTCAGGTCTTCCACTGCGATGTCGCGCCCTCGCTCGGCGGCCGCGATACGGGCCGCGCGCTTGCCGCCCATTTCAACGGGAAGGTTAATCTGCACGCTTTGTGTACGGGTCTGTGCGCGCTGGTCTTCCAGTAAATAGGCAAGCTCTGGGTTAGGGCGCGCTTGCCCTTGAAGCACCTGACCTTCAGTAGCCTCAATTTCACGTTTTGCGACGGTAAGGTCTGGATTGCCGTCGAGCGCCAACGCGATGGCTCTCTGCAACGTCAGAAGCGTCGCCACATCGGCCTGCGACTCAGATTGGGCTGTGCGGTTGGCTTGCGCAGCAGGCAGCGATTGGGCAAAAGATACCCCTGCGATGAGCGCAATAAGCAGGCCCGCTGCAGTTGCCTTTTTTGTAGCCCTAGGGACGGCAAGTGACGCCCGTCGTTTTTGCTTGTGAATACTCTTCAACATCCGATTCTCCAGTGATTTCAAAAACACGAGGAAATCGGCGGAGAGCGATCCAAATGATCGCCTGCTACATCGTCACGTCAGCGGCGCAAAGGCGGCTTTGTGCGGTCACGCACCAAGCGCGACTGCTTTAGTGACGACGAGGGAAGGAACGCGCTCCCCGCCGATCAGGCGAGGACACGCCACTGCGGGCGTTCTAAGCGTTCGAAAGGGGGCGACGTAAGATGCAGCCAGTAGTCCGCTATGTCTAGGGACGAACTGAACATCGGCGGGAGAGTCACCTCCCCAGGCAGGGCTGATGAACACCCCGCATGGCAGGATGCGCAATCAGGGTCACCGCCACCGGTTTTGGCTGGATCGGGTGCTGTCTCTTTACCATCAGTAGCCTTGTGCTGATGGTCATGGTGACCGAAGTGTTTGGCTGCGGCCCCAGTTTCGTGCTGGCAATAGGATGCAATCGCTGCCCAACTGAGCTGCAGCGGCATCAATACCAGCAGAAAAATCATAAACAGGTGACGCATGGACAAGATTGTAGCAGCTATAGTGTTTTGGCAGAAGGGCCGGATTCGGCTCCGCTTAGAAGTGAGTTCGTGCGTAACAAGCGCAAGCCATTGAACACCACCAGCAGGCTGGCCCCCATATCTGCGAATACGGCCATCCACATGGTCGCGGTGCCAAATATCGCGAGTACGAGAAACACGGCTTTGATGCCCAACGCCAACGCGATGTTTTGCCACAGCACAGCGTGCGTGTCGCGCGACAAGCGAATGGTCGATGCAATGCGGCGTAGATCATCGTTCATGATCACCACATCCGCCGCTTCCATCGCAATATCAGTACCCATGCCGCCCATGGCAAAGCCAATGTCCGCTTGTGCCAGTGCAGGAGCATCGTTGATGCCATCGCCCGACATGCCGGTCGCGCCGTACCGTTGCTGCATGTCTTTGATTGCGGTCAGCTTATCCTCCGGCAACAAATTACCGCGTGCATCGTCAATCCCTGCTTGCACCGCAAGTGCCTTGGCGGTAGCCGCGTTATCGCCCGTCAACATCACCGGCGTCACCCCCAAGTCCTTGAGTTCGGTGATCGCCCCTTTTGACGAATCCTTGATGGTGTCGGCCACTGCAAACAAGGCCAGCACACCGGCTGTTGAAGCGAGTAGTGTCACTGTTCGCCCGGCTTCCTCATGGGTTTTTAGTACCGCCTCCAAATTTGGGCTGCACTGGCCACGTTCCTCTATCAGTCTGTGGTTGCCCATCACATAGTCTTGACCCTGAATCGCCCCTTGCACACCCC
>CALQBT020000199.1 GCA_943328885.2 Bordetella parapertussis
GCCCAAAGTTCAGCGTGTAGTTCTTGATTTCTGCCATAGCTGCCTCAACACGCAAGCCAAAGGTCGCGCTGAACTTCAGCGCAGGCCGGCTTGGCGCCAGCCAAGCTCGACTTCGCATCAGCGAAGTCGATGCCGCGAAGCGCACGGCCGCAGCCAAAGTTCAGCGTGTAGTTCTTGATTTCAGCCATTACAGAATTCCATCAGCACGGCAATCTGCGACGCAGTTCGGCCGCAATCAAGCAGACGCCGCGCAACCGGCTTCGCCGGGCCGCTGGCGTGCCTTGCAGGCCGCGCCGGGACGTGCGACCCGGCCCCTCGCCAGGCTTGCAAGTTCCACCGTAACTTGCAAGTCCGGGCTCGGCCCTCTTGAGGGGGAGCGCCGAAGGCGCTTCGGGGGTGGTCAATGTATTCCGCCATAGTTGTCTTCGCGGATGATTCTGGGGGTTATTTCGCGCGGCTCGATCGTGACAGGCTGGTAGATCACGCGCTTCTTTTCAGCGTCGTAGCGCATCTCCACATGGCCAGAGACCGGGAAGTCCTTGCGCATGGGGTGGCCGATGAAACCGTAGTCGGTGAGGATGCGGCGCAGATCGACGTGGCCGTCGAAAATCAAGCCGATCATGTCGAAGGCTTCGCGCTCGAACCAGCTCGCCGAGGACCACAAATCGGTCAACGAGGCCACGATCGGCAAATCGTCATCGGGCGCAAACACCTTCAGTCGTACACGCCAGTTCAGGCTGAGGCTCAGCAAGTGAGAAACCGCGCAGTAGCGCGGGCCATCCCAGGGCCGGTCCTTCCAAGTGCTGTAGTCGATGCCGCACAGGTCGATCAATTGCTCGAAGCTGAGCGTTGCGTCATCGCGCAAGGTCCGGGCGACGTCGAGGTAATCGGAAGCCATCACCGTCAGCGTGATTTCGCCCCGATCGCGCTTGAAAACCTTGATCTTGTCGCCGAGCGCGGCTTCCAGCGCGGCTTGCAACTTGTCGAGTCTTACCGTCATGTCAGGCCCGGGCGATCGTGTTTTCGCGGCGAATCTTGCTCTGCAGTTGCAGGATGCCGTAGAGCAGCGCCTCGGCCGTCGGCGGACAGCCTGGCACGTATACATCGACCGGCACGATGCGGTCACAGCCGCGAACCACTGAATAGCTGTAGTGGTAATAACCACCGCCATTGGCGCAAGACCCCATGCTCAGCACCCAGCGTGGCTCGGCCATCTGGTCATAGACCTTGCGCAATGCGGGGCCCATCTTGTTGCAAAGCGTGCCCGCCACGATCATCAGATCGCTCTGGCGCGGACTGGGTCGGAACAACATGCCGAAACGGTCGATGTCGTAGCGCGCAGCGCCAGCGTGCATCATCTCCACCGCGCAGCAGGCCAGACCGAAAGTCATCGGCCAGAGCGAGCCAGTCTTCGACCAGTTGATCAGTTTGTCCACCGAGGTGGTGACAAAGCCTTCTTTCAGAACGCCTTCAATGCCCATGGTGATCCTCGTGTCCCTGTCTGCGCGCTGTTCAAACAAGCGCCGTCATTCCCAGTCCAACGCGCCTTTTTTCCACTCGTAGACGAATCCCACCACCAGGATGGTCAAGAACATCATCATCGCCCAGAAACCTGAGGCGCCGATGTCGCGCAAGGACACGGCCCAGGGAAAGAGGAAGGCGATTTCGAGATCGAACAGGATGAAGAGTATGGCCACCAAGTAGTAGCGCACATCGAACTTCATGCGGGCGTCCTCGAAGGCCTCAAAGCCGCACTCGTAAGGGCTGTTCTTGGCCGCATCGGGGCGTTGAGGTCCGAGCAGGAACCCGAGCGCCTGGGGTGCAATGCCCACACCCACACCGACCAGGATGAACAGAATGACAGGAAGGTACTGCTGCAGGTCCATGGTGGCGATCAGGGCTTAAGAGTGCATGGCATCAGGTCAAAAAAACACGCACCTCAGTCAGCCAGCAGGTCGACCGCGGAGCGTGCCGCTCTTGCTCCCTGATATGCTGAGGGCGCTCGAACCCAGCTCGCGGCCGGGCTTGCTTAAAAAATGGTGCCGTCGGCGAGACTCGAACTCGCACAGCTTTCGCCACTACCCCCTCAAGATAGCGTGTCTACCAATTTCACCACGACGGCAATCTCATTGGGCCTGGGCCCAACAACTGTTCCGTTTGCTTGAGGCTTTGCTTACAGAACAGCTTCGAATTCTATACCGGAAAATGACCTCATCCGCGGGTTAGTGCGGAGGAATCAGGCAACTTTAAGCCTACCGATGCACAAGCGCTGGAACTGCTTTACTTGGTCGGAATGGTTCCCGGCGTGGCAGCCGATGCGACCGGGGCGGGCAGTGCAACCGCAGCACCGGGTATCAAGCCCGTACCACTGGCAGGCGCGCTGGCTGGAATGGCTGCGCGGTCGAGCACGCTGCTGCCGCTGCCCGCAGACCGGGACGCGACGCTGTTGGACATGTAAGCCAGCAACAAAGTGCTGACGAAAAACACCGCCGCGCAAGCCGCGGTAAAGCGGGACAAAAAGTTGGCGCTGCCGGTGGCGCCGAACAAGCTGCCCGAAGCCCCGCTGCCGAACGACGCCCCCATATCGGCACCCTTGCCGTGCTGGATCAGCACCAGGCCGATCATCGCGATGGCGGCCAGAAATTGCACCACCAGCACCATGTTTGTCCAAATCTGCATGACGTTTACTCTCCAGGAACTCAGTTCATGCGCGACGGGCTTGTCAGCCGGCCGCGCGACAGATGGCGACGAAATCGGCTGCCTTCAGGCTGGCACCACCGATCAGACCGCCGTCGATATCGGGTTGGCACAGCAAGCTCGCCGCGTTGTCGGGCTTCATGCTGCCACCGTACAGAATCTTCATGCCGTCAGCGTGGGCGGTTGCCGCGCCAAGCTGGGCGCGCAGCAGCGCATGCACCGATTGCGCCTGCTCGGGCGTGGCCACCCGACCCGTGCCAATGGCCCAGACCGGCTCATAGGCCACCACCATCTCACCAGCGCAATGGCCCAGCGCATGAATCACCGCCGAGAGTTGGCGCTTGACCACTGCCTCGGTCTGCCCGGCTTCGCGCTGCGCCAGCGTCTCACCCACGCAGACGATGGGCGTGACGCCGCGCGCCAGCGCCGCCTTGGCCTTGTCGGCCACCAGTTGATCGCTCTCGGCATGGTACTGGCGACGTTCGCTGTGGCCGACGATCACATAACGACAGCCGAACTCGGTCAACATCGCTGCCGACACCTCACCGGTGTAAGCGCCTTGCTCATGCGATGAACAATCCTGCGCGCCCCAGCGCAGATCGCTGCCCGCCAGCGCCACAGCCGTCTCCGACAGGTAGGGATAGGGCACACAGACCGCCACGTCGCAACCAAATGGCCGGGCTGCGGCAATGCCGGCCAGCAACTCGGCATTGGCAGGGTGACTGCCGTGCATCTTCCAGTTGCCGGCCACGAGTTTGCGTCGCATGACTTAGCTCCTCTACAGCGTCCAGTCCAGCACGATCTTACCGATGTGCTCGCCCGACTCCATCAGCGCGTGGGCTTGCGCGGCCTGCGCCGCCGGGAAAACGGTGTGGATCACTGGCTTGATACGGCCAGCCTCAATCAATGGCCAAACATGCTGGCGCAAGGCACTGGCGATGGCCGCCTTGAACGCCACCGGACGCGGCCGAAGTGTCGAACCGGTGATCAGCAAGCGGCGGCGCAGCAATTCGCCGGCGTTGAAACCACTCTGGATGCCACCCTGCACCGCGATGATCACGATGCGGCCGTCATCGGCCACGCACTGGACCTCGCGAGCGACGTAGTCTCCCGCCACCATGTCGAGCACGACATCGGCACCCCGCCCACCCGTGGCCGTTTTGACCTCGGCGACGAAGTCCTGGGTTTTGTAGTTGATGCCAACGTCAGCGCCGAGTGCAACACAAGCCGCGACCTTCTCATCGCTGCCGGCGGTCACCAGCACCTTGGAGCCCAACGCTTTGGCCAACTGGATCGCCGTCACACCGATGCCGCTGGATCCACCCTGGACCAGCAAGGTCTCACCGGCCTGCAGCCGGCCACGGTCGTAGACATTGGACCAGACGGTGAAAAAAGTCTCGGGCAGACTCGCCGCCTCGATATCGCTCAGACCCTTGGGTGAAGGCAGGCACTGCGCAATCGGCGCGCAGCACCGTTCGGCATATCCCCCACCCGCGACCAAAGCGCAGACGCGGTCGCCAAGTTTGAAGCCGGCAGCCGCCAACTCAGCCGGATCACCGCCGATGATGGTGCCGGCGATCTCCAGTCCAGGCAAGTCCGACGCCCCAGGCGGCGGTGCATAAGCGCCCTTGCGCTGCAGCACATCGGGCCGGTTGATGCCCGACGCACTGACACGGACCAGCAGTTCGCCGGCCGCAGCCACGGGCTCTGGGCGCTGGGTCTCGACCAACACCTCGGGGCCGCCGAAAGCGGTCATCGCAATTGCTCGCATGGTGGTTCCTGGTGACGGATCTGCGGGAAGCTTCAAGCTTGGCTGGCTGGCGGGGTGTCCGCCGCCGGCGCTGCCGGCGCAGCGCTTGCGACGGGTGCAGCGCTGACTGCTGTCGCAGGGTCAGCGGGATGATCGGCAGCCGGTGCGTCGCTGCGCTCTGGACGATCGCTGCGCTCACGCCGCGGCGGACGATCGCCACGGTCAGGCCTCGGCCCACGGTCCGGCCGGTCGCCGTACTCACGACGCGGGGCGCGCTCGAAACGCTCTTCTTCCATGCCCTCAGGCCGCTCGATCAGTGCCTTCATCGACAGCTTGATGCGACCCTTCTCGTCGGTCTCCATCACCTTGACCTTGACGATCTGACCTTCTTTGAGGAAGTCGGTGACGTTCTCGACCCGCTGGTGGGCGATCTGGCTGATGTGCAGCAGGCCGTCCTTGCCAGGCAGGATGTTGACCAGCGCGCCAAAATCGAGGATCTTGGTGATCGCGCCTTCATAGACCTTGCCGATCTCGGCCTCGGCGGTGATCTCGGCGATGCGCTTCTTGGCGTGCTCGGCCTTGTCAGCGTCGGTCGAGGCGATCGTGATCGTGCCGTCTTCGCCGATATTGATCGTGCAGCCGGTCTCTTCGGTCAGCGCGCGGATCGTCGCCCCACCCTTGCCGATCACGTCACGGATCTTCTCGGGGTTGATCTTCATCGTGTACAGACGCGGTGCGAACTCAGACACCTCGGTCTTGGCTTCACCCACCGACTCCTGCATCCGACCCAGGATGTGCAAGCGGGCTTCCTTGGCTTGCGCCAGCGCGACCTGCATGATCTCCTTGGTGATGCCCTGGATCTTGATGTCCATCTGCAGCGCGGTGACGCCGCCCGTCGTGCCGGCGACCTTGAAGTCCATGTCGCCGAGGTGATCCTCGTCGCCCAGGATGTCGGTGAGCACCGCGAAACGGTTGCCATCTTTGATCAGACCCATCGCGATGCCCGCCACATGGGCCTTCATCGGCACACCGGCGTCCATCATCGACAGGCAGCCGCCGCAGACCGAGGCCATCGACGACGAGCCGTTGGATTCGGTGATCTCCGAGACCACGCGGATCGTGTAAGGAAAGTCTTCCTTGCTCGGCAGCGCGGCGATCAGTGCGCGCTTGGCCAAGCGGCCATGGCCGATCTCGCGGCGCTTCGGGCTGCCCACGCGCCCGGTCTCGCCGGTGGCGAACGGGGGCATGTTGTAGTGCATCATGAA
>CALQBT020000200.1 GCA_943328885.2 Bordetella parapertussis
ACCAGTGCCTGTGGCGATGTGGCGCCGAATCCCGCATTGATGTTCAGCCCGTCGGGTTGGCAGCCAATCGCGATCACCTCGGCGCCAAGTTCGTGAAAGACCTCGGGGGCGACCTGGTAGGCCGCGCCATGCGCGGCATCGACCACCACCTTCAGTCCACGCAGTGACAGATCCTTGTCGACCGTGCTCTTGCAGAATTCGATGTAGCGACCGCGCGCGTCATCAAGCCGCCTGGCCTTGCCCAATGTGGCCGAGTCGACCCACTGCGGCGGCTCATCGAGCGCCGCTTCCACAGCCGCTTCCCAGTCATCCGACAGTTTTTCGCCCTTGGCCGAGAAGAACTTGACGCCGTTATCAGGGTAAGCATTGTGCGAAGCACTGATCACCAGGCCCAGATCAAGCCGCAGTGCCCGCGTCAGGTAAGCCACGCCAGGCGTCGGCAAGGGCCCGGTCAGCAGCGTGTCGACCCCCGCCGAGGCCAAGCCCGCCTCGAGCGCGGACTCGATCATGTAGCCCGAGATCCGTGTGTCCTTGCCGATCAGCACCGTCGGCCGGGAGTTGCCGCGACGCAGCACACGACCCACCGCATGGCCCAGTCGCAGCATGAAATCCGGCGTGATCGGTGCTTGGCCAACAGTACCTCGTATCCCGTCGGTGCCAAAAAATCTTCTTGTCATCAGCTGTCTTTCCTTGGGCCTGTCGTTGCAACTTGTTACTGCGGCAGCAAACCCGCCGCACGCCAGACCTTGAGCGCATCGACGGTGGCCGCCACGTCGTGCACGCGCACCACCTGCGCGCCGCGCTGCACGCTGGCCAGCGCGGCGACCACGCTGGGCACCAGGCGCTGGTCCACCGGTCGACCGGTGAGCGCGCCCAGCGTCGACTTGCGAGACCAACCCAGCACCAAAGGGCGACCCAGCGCCAGCAGTTCAGCTTGGTGCTGCAGCAAGGCCCAATTGTGCTCGGCAGTCTTGCCAAAGCCAATCCCGGGGTCCAACGCGATGCGGTCCAACGCGATGCCAGCATCCTGCACCTGAAGCAGTCTCTGGCGCAGCCAGGCGAGCACTTCGACCACCACGGCGCCCGCATAGCCAGGTGCTTGCTGCATGGTGCCTGGCTCTCCTTGCATGTGCATCAGACAGACACCACATCCCGGGTGCGCCGCCACCGCGGCCAAAGCACCGGGACATCTCAAAGAACGCACATCATTGATGATATCGACCCCCAGATCCAGCGCTACCCGCATGACCTCCGGCCGGCTGGTATCCACGGACAAAGGCACGCCCAAGCGCGCCGCGTGACGCAGCACAGGCAGCACGCGCGCGAGTTCCTCCTCAAGTCCAGGCTGGCGCGCGCCAGGCCGGGTCGACTCGCCGCCGATGTCCAGGATGTCGGCGCCCTCTTGCAGCAACTGCTCGCAGCGCGCCATCGCTGCACCGGCTTGCGCATGGAGACCGCCATCGAAGAACGAATCGGGTGTCACATTGACGATGCCCATGACCCGCGGTCGGGACAGGTCAATCAAGAAGCGACTGGTCTGCCAATGCGTCACGTCATACACGAGAAAAGGGCCCGAAGGCCCTCCGTCCGGAGATCAAAGGCTGACCCAAGGCTGCGATCAAACCACCGCGGCAGGCGTGGTATCCGCAGCGACAGGACCGCTGCCACTGGCCGGACCCGAACCCCGCGTGCGGTCATTGGGCACCCAATCCTTGGGTGGACGCGGTTGTTTGCCGGTCATGATGTCTTCGATCTGCTCGGCGTCAATGGTCTCCCATTCGAGCAATGCCTTGGCCAACGCATGCATCTTGTCTTGGTTGTCCTCGATGTGCTGGCGGGCGATCTTGTACTGCTCATCGATGATGCGGCGGATCACCAGATCGACCTTGCGCATCGTCTCTTCGGACATCATCGTGGTCTTGGTCACCGATCGACCGAGGAAGACCTCGCCCTCATTCTCGGCGTAGACCATCGGGCCCAGTTCATCGGTCATACCGTAGCGAGTGACCATGTCGCGAGCGATCGCCGTGGCGCGCTCGAAGTCGTTGGACGCGCCAGTGGTCATCTGGTGCATGAAGACCTCTTCGGCAATGCGCCCGCCAAACAGCACCGAGATCGTCGAGAGCATGCGCTCCTTGTCAAGGCTGTAGCGATCAGTTTCAGGCAGTTGCATCGTCACGCCCAGCGCCCGGCCACGCGGGATCACCGTGACCTTGTGCACCGGGTCGGTCTTGGGCATCAGGCGCGCTACCAAAGCATGGCCTGCCTCGTGATAAGCGGTATTGCGGCGCTCCTCCTCGGGCATCACCATGCTCTTGCGCTCGGGGCCCATCATGATCTTGTCCTTGGCCTTTTCGAAGTCGACCATCTCGACCACGCGCCCATTGCGGCGCGCGGCAAAGAGCGCCGACTCGTTGACCAAATTGGCCAGATCTGCACCCGAAAAGCCCGGCGTGCCACGCGCCAGGATGTCGGCGCGGATGTCCTGCCCAATAGGCACCTTGCGCATGTGCACGTTGAGAATTTGCTCGCGGCCGCGCACATCGGGCAGCGTGACGTAGACCTGACGGTCGAAGCGCCCCGGACGCAGCAGCGCTGGGTCGAGGATGTCAGGCCGGTTGGTCGCAGCCATCACGATCACGCCCAGATTGGTCTCAAAGCCGTCCATCTCGACCAGCATCTGGTGGAGCGTCTGCTCGCGCTCGTCGTTGCCGCCGCCCAGGCCGGCACCGCGGTGACGACCGACGGCATCGATTTCATCGATGAAGATGATGCACGGCGCGCTCTTCTTGGCCTGCTCGAACATGTCGCGCACCCGCGCCGCGCCCACGCCGACGAACATCTCAACGAAATCAGAACCCGAGATCGAGAAAAACGGTACCTTGGCCTCACCAGCGATGGCCTTGGCCAACAAGGTCTTGCCAGTCCCCGGCGGGCCGACCAGCAACACGCCCCGAGGAATCCGGCCGCCGAGCTTCTGGAATTTCTGCGGGTCCTTCAGAAAGTCGACCAGTTCCTTGACCTCTTCCTTGGCCTCGTCGCAACCGGCGACATCGGCAAAGGTGGTCGAATTGTTGGCCTCATCGAGCATGCGTGCCTTGCTTTTGCCGAAGCTGAAAGCCCCACCCTTGCCACCGCCTTGCATCTGGCGCATGAAATACACCCAGACGCCGATCAGCAGCAACATCGGCCCCCAGCTGACCAGCAGGCTGACCAGTAGCGAAGGCTCTTCGCGAGGTTTGACGTCGAATTTCACGCCGTTGTTGCGCAAATCGCCCACCAAGCCGCGATCCAAAAACGTGGCGGTCGAACGGATGCGCTTGTCGTCGTTGGTGATCGCCAAAATCTCGGTGCCACCGCCGCCCTCTTGCAACACCACCGACTTGATGCGCTTGGCTGCCACCTCGTCCAGGAACTCGGAATACCCGATCACTGTGCCGGACGACACCCCGCGGTCGAACTGCTTGAACACCGTGAAAAGCACAAGTGCAATCACGAGCCAGACAGCGACCTTCGAGAACCATTGATTGTTCACTGCGGCTCCTTAAGCCAAACCAGATTGCCGATGCAGGCGCACGGTACCCTGTGGCACGTTCACGCCTTGCATCCGCTCAAGCTGATTTCAGATGGGGACGATTCTAAACGAGTCAAGTCCGGAAAGTCGGCCCGGCACATGACCCCAAGAAGGGTGAATTGCGCTAGATCTCAACTCAAAGCAAACACGATTCGGCCGACAGGGTCAGCCCGCCTTCAGACCCAGACCAATGAGGTAGGTCTCGGCCGACTTGTCGCGCGAGGCCTTGGGCTTGATCGCCTTGACGACCCGGAACTGCTGCTTGAACTGCTCCACCAGTTGGCTGTAGCCGCCGCTGTGGAAGACTTTAGCCACCAAGGCGCCACCCGGTTTGAGGTGATTCTGCGCAAAATCCAGCGCCAACTCGATCAGGTGCTCGATCCGGGCGGCGTCGGCGGATTCGATGCCGGTGAGATTGGGGGCCAGGTCGGACACCACCACATCGACCAGGCGGCCAGCCACCCTGTCGTGCAACTGCGCCAGCACCGACTCTTCACGAAAATCGCCCTGGATGAACTGCACGCCCTCGATGGGCTCCATCGGCAGGATGTCGAGCGCGATGATGGTTCCCAGCAACTCTCCCACCGCCGCGCCGCCCACGCCGGCAGCCTTGGGCGCAAAGCGGCGGCGCAGGTATTGGCTCCAGGCCCCAGGCGCCGACCCCAGGTCGACCACCACCTGGCCAGGCCGAATCAAGCCCATCGTCTCATCGATCTCCTTGAGCTTGTACGCTGCGCGAGCGCGGTAGCCGTCGATCTTGGCCAGCTTGACGTAAGTGTCGTTGATGTGGTCATTGAGCCAGGCTTTGTTGATCTTCTTACTTTTGGACTTGATTTTCATGACAAGGCGATAATACGAGGATGTCCGCCATTCAATTGACACCCGCCGAACGCAAAGAAAAGCGTGGCGAAGCCCATCATCTAGATCCCGTCGTGCTGATCGGCGCCGAGGGACTGAGCGATGCCATTTACAAAGAGGCTGATGCCGGGCTCAACGCGCACGGATTGATCAAGGTGCGAATGTTTTCGGATTCGCGCCCCGACCGTGAAGCCGCGCTGGCTGCGCTGGCCGACAAGCTCAATGCTGCGCCGGTGCAGCACATCGGCAAGTTGCTCGTGCTGTGGCGGCCGATGCCCGAGAAGGAAAAAATCGTCAAGACAGGCGGAATGGCCGCGCCACGCGTGGTCAAGATTCTGAAATTTTCGAAAAGCGGCAACCACCGGGCTCAGATCAAGAAAGTCACGGTGTTCGGCAATCAGCGGGTCACTGCTGGCGGCGAGATCAAGCGCGTCAAGACAAGGGTGACCAGCGTCAAGAAGAAAGCCCAGGACTGAGCGCCAAGACGTCTCGCCGGGCCATTCAGCGGCTTGGCCGCGCGCCGCGCCAGGCCAGCACGGTCAGCAGCAGGATCTTCAGGCCGAAAAATGCCGCGCTGATCGCATGCACCTGCCCGAAGCTCAGGCCGCCTTGCCCTATCCTGGCCGCGGCCATGAATTGCTGAGATCCGAAGTAGCCAGCCACGGTGCAGAACAGCGCACCCAAGACCAGCATCATCTCGGCGCTCAGAACTGAACCCAGCCCTTGCTCGGCGTCACGCTGAGCTCGAACGCGCTCTAGCCCGAGCAAAATCACCCCGAGCGACAGGCTCAACCAAGCCTCTTGCAGGAAGATCCGACCCAAGACGCGGCCCGCGTCGCCACGCTCCAACAAGCCAAAGGCAGCCGGTCCCGCCATCAGCGCCAGGCTCAACAGCGCGCCAGCCCAGCAAGCCGGCAACAAGCAACGCAGCCGCTCGAGCAGGATCAAAGGTAACGCACCTCAACGATCTCGTAGCGCTTGATGCCACCTGGGGCGCGAACCTCGGCCACTTCGCCGGCCTCTTTGCCGATCATCGAACGGGCGATCGGTGAGCTGATCGAGATCAGGCCGATCTTCAGATCTGCCTCGTCATCACCGACGATCTGGTAGGTGACCTCAAGACCACTGGCTTCTTCTTCGAGGTCTACCGTCGCGCCGAACACCACGCGCCCGCCGGCGTCCAGTGTCGATGGGTCGATCACCTGCGCAGCAGCGAGCTTGCTGTCGATCTCGAGAATGCGGCCTTCGATGAAACCCTGCTTGTCCTTGGCGGC